>SIAT01000026.1 GCA_009691645.1 Pedosphaera sp.
CTCACGAGCGAGAATGTACGCCATGCGGTGCAGTCGGCGCTGGCCGAGGACATCGGCCCCGGCGACGCCACTACGCAGGCGACCATCCCGGCGGAAGCCACGGCACGCGCCGTGATGATCGCACGCGAACCGCTCGTCGTCTGCGGATTGGCGGTGGCGGAGGCGGCTTTCCGCGAGCTTTCGCCCGAGGTGAAGCTGCAGCGGATGGTGGACGACGGTAAGCGAGTCGAGAAGGGCGCGGTTCTGCTGCGGGCGCAGGGTCCGGCGCGCGCGCTGCTCACCGCGGAACGCGTGGCGCTGAACTTCGTGCAGCGGCTCTCGGGCATCGCCACGCTCACCGCCCAGTTCGTCGAGGCCATCAGCGGCACGCGCGCGAAGATCCTCGACACGCGCAAGACGACGCCGGGATTGCGACGCTTCGAGAAGTACGCCGTGGCGTGCGGCGGCGGCGGGAACCATCGGTCCGGACTTTATGACCAGATTCTGATCAAGGACAACCATCTGGTCTCGCTTCGGAATGAACTACCGAACGCCATCACGGCGGCCATCTTGAATGCGCGCGACCAGTTCCCTCATCTGAAGATCGAAGTGGAGGCCGATACGCTCGAGCAAGTGCAGCAGGCGGTCGAAGCTGGAGCCGATATCATCCTGCTCGACAACATGACGCCCGCGCAGTTGCGTCAAGCCGTCGCGCTGATTGCCGGGAAAGCGCTCACCGAAGCGAGCGGTGGCGTCACTTTGCAAACCGTCGGCGCCATCGCGAACACGGGGGTGGATTACATCTCCGTCGGTGCCCTCAGTCACTCCGCGCGGTCGGTGGACATCGCCTTGGACTTCGAGCACAATTAATCCGTTGATGAGCCCCGCCGCCCAGATCCTCGCCACTCTCCGCCAGCAGGATGGCGTCTCCGGCGCAGACCTCGCACTCCGTCTCGGCATGAGCCGCGCGGCCGTTTGGGCGCACATCGAAGAACTGCGCGGGGCCGGTTTCGAGATCGAGGCGAGCCCGCACCGCGGCTACCGCTTGGTCACTTCACCCGACCGCCTGCTTGCCGACGACCTCCTCGCGCGTCTCGGCCCGGTGCAAGTCATCGGCCGCGACATCCGCGTCTTTCAAGAAACCAATTCGACCAACGACGTCGTCGAGAAACTCGCACGCGACGGTGTGGCCGAGGGCGTCGTCGTCTTCGCCGAAGCGCAGAGCAAAGGCCGCGGCCGTCTCGGACGCCAGTGGCTTTCGCCCGCGGGCAAAGGACTTTGGTTCTCCATCCTCCTCCGGCCCGACCTGCGCCCACAGGAAGCCACTCGACTCACGGTGGCCACCGCCACGGCGATCGCACGCGCCATCCAGCAGCAGACGGGAGTTGCGCCCGACATCAAGTGGCCCAACGACCTCATGATCGCCGGCAAAAAGGTCTGCGGCATTCTTACGGAACTGAGCGCGGAGCTGGATCACGTGAAGTACATCGTCCTCGGCGTCGGTGTGGACGTGAACCTCGCCAGCGGCGAGTTCCCCAGCGACCTCCGCCGCATCGCCACGTCGCTCCGCATCGCCGCCGGACGCGTGCTCCCCCGCCCCGAGCTCGCAGTGGCTATCCTCCAGGAATTGGACCGCGAATACGCACGCATCCTGCGCGGCCAATTCGCCGACGTCGCCGACGAATGGGAGCAGCGTTGCACAACGATCGGCCAACTCGTCAGCATCCGGCTCGGCGACCGCGTGCTCCGAGGCCGCGCCGAGGCGCTCGACGAAAGCGGCGCGCTGCTCCTGCGCACGGAGCACGGGCGACTCGAGCGGATCATCGGTGGCGACGTGACCGTGGAGAAATAAATGATCCTCCTCTTCGACATCGGCAACACACACACACACCTCGGCCTCGCGAATGACCGCCGCGTGGCGAAGGTCTCGCAAATCCCGACCAGCGCGTGGGCCGACGGCACCGCGGCGCGGCTCGTCGCCAAGTTCGCTGGGCGTGCGAAGGTCCGCGCTGCCGCGCTCTGCAGCGTGGTGCCGAATGCCACGCCGCGCGCGCTCGATTTCATCCGCAGTGCGTGGCGGCTCGATTGCTTCGTACTCGGTCCCGACACGTTGCGGAGCGTCGGCATTGATTACCCGCGGCCGCACACCATCGGCCCCGATCGCCTCGCCAACGCGGTCGCCGCCCGCCACCGCTTCGGCGCGCCCGCAGTGGTCGTGGACTTCGGCACAGCGGTCACGTTCGACGTCATTGATCGTCGCGGCAATTACATCGGCGGCATCATCGCGCCGGGATTGGCGGCGATGACCGATTACCTGCACGAGAAGACCGCACTGCTCCCGCGCATCCGCATCCGCGAGCCCCGTTCGGTCATCGGCCGGAACACGGAGCAGGCGATGCTCGCCGGCGCGGTGCACGGCTACCGCGGGCTGGTGCGTGAATTAATCGAGCGACTCAAACGCGAATTGAAAGCGCCGCGCCTGCCGGTCGTGGCCACCGGCGGCTACGCGCGCCTCATCGCGACCAGCCTTCCCGAGATCACCGCCGTCGTTCCGGATCTCACGCTCGAAGGGCTGCGACTGGCCCGCCAAGCGCACGCCACCGGCGAACAAACTTGAATCACACCGGCTGAATCCCGACACTCCGCGCCGATGAACCGTATCGAGCAACGTTTCGCCAAACTCAAGGCCGAAGGCCGGAAAGGTTTCGTCGCCTACATCGGCGCGGGCGATCCCCATCTCGAAGCCACGCACCAACTCGCTGTGGCGTTCGATCAAGTGGGCGTGGACGTACTCGAATTGGGCGTGCCGTTCACCGACCCGCTCGCGGATGGTTTAGTGAACCAACTCGCCGCGCAACGCGGGCTTCAATCCGGCACCACGCCCGCGAAACTGCTGGAAACCGTCGCGGCCATCCGCCGCGAGTCGCAGATCCCGCTCCTTCTCTACGTCTATTTCAATCTGCTCCACCGCATCGGCGTGGAGCGGTTCATTCAAGAGGCTGCGCGCGCGGGCGTGGATGGTTTGCTCGTACTCGATCTGCCGCCCGAGGAATCTGAAAACTACGAGAAGCTGATGGCCGCCGCCGGGGTCTGCCCCATTTATCTCGTCGCACCGACCACGCCCGAGGACCGCATCGCGTTCATCGTGCCGCGCGGGCGCGGTTTCATTTACTACATCTCGCGCGCGGGTGTGACGGGGATGCAAACGAAAGTCCCGGCCAACATCGACGAAATGACCGCTCGCATCCGGCGGCATACTTCCCTGCCCGTCGCGATCGGCTTCGGCGTGTCGAACCCCGAACAGGCGCGACTCGTCGCCGCCTCGGCCGAAGCAGTGGTCGTCGGCAGCGCGATCGTCGATCAGATCGCCCGGTTCGGAAAAGACGCCGACCTCGTGCCGAAGGTCGCAGCGTTCGTGGGGACTTTGGTGGACGCGGTAAAGCAGACGAAGTGAGTCGCGGAAGAACGCAGGGTTTGAGCTATGAAAGCGAAAACTGACAACTCGGATCGGTTCGTCGTCATCATGGCCGGTGGGCGCGGCGAGCGCTTCTGGCCCGTGAGCCGTGAGAAGACACCGAAGCAACTGCTCGCGCTGCTCGACAAGAAATCCTTTCTCCAACACGCCGTTGAACGTGTCGCGCCGCTCGTGCCGCTCAAGAATATTCTCATCATCACCAACGAGGCGCAGGCCGCTGCGGTCCGCAAGCAACTGCCCAAGCTGCCGAAGGAAAATATCGTGGCCGAGCCGTGCGGACGGGACACCTGCGCCGCCGTCACACTCGGAGCCGCGCTGGTCGGGGCGCGATCCACGACCGGTGTGATGGCCGTGCTTCCCGCTGACCATGTGATCCCCGAGGAGAAGAAGTTCCAGCAGGTCCTCGCTGACGCCTTCGATCTCGCCGAGAAAGGGCGCGCCATCGTCACCATCGGCATCCGGCCCACCGAGCCGAACACGGGCTACGGTTACATTCGCGTGGGCGAGACGCTGCCCGCGCCGCACGGCGTGAAGGGTTACAAAACCCTCTTCCAGCGCGCCGAGCAATACGTCGAGAAACCGAACTTCGATCGCGCGGTCGAGTACATGAACAGCGGCCAGCACCGCTGGAACGCGGGCATGTTTGTCTGGAGTTTCGTGACGATCACCGAGGGATTGCAGAAGCATCAGCCGGAGATGTTCGCCGCGTGCCAGCGCTGGTTCGCCGCTGCGGTCAAAGGCAAGCTCGCGAAAGTTCTCGCCAAGGAATATCCCGAGATTAAACGCATCTCCATCGACTACGCGCTGATGGAGAAAGCGCAGAACGTGATCGTGGCCGACGGCAGTTTTGCGTGGGATGACCTCGGCTCGTGGACCGCACTCGCGCGCCATCTCAAGGCCGATGCCGCCGGCAATTGCGCCGTGGCCGACTTCGTGGAAGTGGACGCCGCGCGCAACATCATCTTCGACACACGCACCAAAAATCGCACGCCCATCGCCGTCGTCGGCCTGCGCGACGCCATCATCGTGCAAACCGATGACGCCCTGCTGGTCGCGCACAAGAGTCAGGCGCAAAAGATTAAGGAGTTGGTCAAAAAGCTCGCCGAGTCGAAAGAACATCGGCATCTTGTCTGAGGCAAAACCGCCGTTCCCGGACGGGCCACGCCCGACCACTGTCCACAAACCGTCATGAAACCTCTCTCCACAATCATCGTTCGCCCCGGCGAAGCCGACCGCATTCTCACTGGTCATCCGTGGGTTTACCACGGTTCCATTCATCACCTCACCTCGCCGGTCGCCGATGGCGAACTGGTGCAAGTGAAGGATCACCGGCAGCGTTTTCTCGGCACGGGCATCTACAATTCCAAATCGAAGATCAACATCCGCCTCCTCTCGCCCGAGCGCGTGGAGTTGGACGCACACTTCTTCGAGGACCGCATCCGCGCCGCGCTCGCGGTGCGCCAGCGACACTTGCCCGCGGCCACTTCCTTCCGCGTCGTGAACGCCGAGAGCGACCAGCTCAGCGGCTTGATCGTGGATAAGTACGAGGATGTCCTCGTCGTGCAAACCTCCGCGCTCGGGATGGATCAGCGCAAGGAGCTCATTGTCGCCGCGCTGCAAAAGATTTTCAAACCCCGCGCCATCATCGAGCGGAACGATGTCGCCTCGCGTAAATTCGAGGGGCTCGCCGATGCCAACGGCATCCTCGCCGGCGCGCACGAAGGGCCGCTGTCCATCTCGCTGAACGGTTTGAAGTTCACCGTGAATCTCGCGACCGGCCACAAGACCGGCCTCTACCTCGACCAGCAGATGAACTACGAGTTGGTCGCGCGTTTCGCCAAAGGCGCGCAGGTGCTCGACTGCTTCAGCTTCTTGGGCGGCTTCGCACTGCACGCCGCCCGCGCCGGCGCCGCTCACGTGGTCGGCATCGACCAATCCGCTGACGCCATCGCCGCTGCCACGGCCATCGCCGCCACCAACGGCCTCGCCGATCGCTGCAACTTCGAGCAAGCCAATGTCTTCGACTGGCTCAAATCGCAGACGGCGGTCGCTCCGCACGAGAAGGTGATTCCGCGCTACGACCTCATCATCCTCGATCCGCCTTCCTTCACCCGCAACCGCGCGGCCGTGCCCGACGCCCTGCGCGGCTACAAAGAAATCCACCTGCGCGCGCTCAAGCTCCTCCGCCCCGGCGGCGTGCTCGCCACCTTCTGCTGCTCGCACCACGTCGATGCCGGCCTGTTCGAGGCAGCGATCATGGATGCCGCCAAGGACACTCGCCGCCTCCTCCGCCGCATCACCAGCTACAGCCAAAGCCCGGACCATCCGATTCTCCCCGCCATCGCCGAAACGGAATATCTCAAAGGCTTCGCCTACGAGTTGGCGCGGTAATTCTCTTTCTTGAACGGATATGGAAAATCGTTGGGAGAAACCCCAGCGCCGACCTTTTCACGTTTCTAGTTTGTCCTAGAAATTCAACAGATCGCGCTGCCAGCGCAGAAGCAGGCGTCCGTGCTTCGCGTCCCAATCATCGGCCAACTCCACGAGTGTGGCACGGCTGGCGATGACGGTGGGGTCAATGTCCAACTCGCGCGCGTGATGGTCGCGGCGGCGGGTCAGTTCTTCCATCCGATTCTTCTGCGCCTCGGTCTGGTAGCGACGCGGGGGCAGAGGCAGCGGCTGCGGCCACTCGGCGGACGGCAACGCGAGGGCGCGCTGGATCGCATTCACCAATCCTTCGCGCCGGCGCGGCGTGAGATGCCGGGGAATGATTGGTTCGCAGGAATGATTATGTGCAGCCGCGTCGGCCACGGCCGTCATCACCTCGTGGGCGAGCATGAAAAAGGGCGGTCTGTTGTGCGAGATGGATTCCTCTTCGCGCCAGCGCCAGACTTCGCGCAGGACGGCGAGGCCTTTCCTCGGGAGTTTGGAAGCTCCTTTCACGCGCCAGACCAAATCGGGATTGGCCTCCTCGTAGTGAGCGCAATCGCGCACGAGTTGGGCGCAGCTTTCTTTCACCCACGCGAGTCGGCCCTTTTCCTCCAGCCTTGCGCGGAGCGAATCGACCAAAGGATACAGATGACGCGTGTCGTTGCGGGCGTAACTTTCCATCCGCTCGGTCAATGGCCGGCGTGCCCAGTTCGCTTTCTGCGGGCCTTTGTCCAAAGTGACACCGAGGAACTCCGCGAGCAAATCGGAGAGGCCGAACTTGCGGCAACCGAGCAACCGCGAGGCGATCATCGTGTCGAAGACGGCGTGGGGAATGAAGTTATGATAGCGACGGAAGAGGCGCAGATCGTAGTCGGAGCCGTGCATCACCAACTCGCGGCTACTCAGTTCGGCGAAGAACGGGGCGAGATCGATGCCGGCGAGCGGATCCACCAGGACATCGTGCTCCGGATAGCTGATCTGGATGAGACAAAGCTTCTCCGGATAGGCATGAAGCGAGTCGGCTTCAGTATCAATCGCCAGCCAAGGCGAATGACGCAACCGGGGAAGTAGCTCCTCAAGCTTGTGCTGAGTATCAAGCACGTGCCGGAGCCTAATCGCAAAAGAGCCGCGGCGTCGAGAGATGAAAGCGTTCGCCGCAAGAAAGTGTGTCTGGAACCCTCATATTGCTCCTCCAATCGACCGTATTTTCTCCTTTGCACACCCTCGGCGGCCCTTATTATCGCGAAACATGAATCTGGCCGACGCGTTCGCTCACTCCGCCTGCAGGAATCCGGACAAAATCGCCCTCTTCTGGGGCGACGATGAGTTCACCTATGCCCAGTTCCACTCGCGAACGCGCTGGCTCGCGGCGTGGTTGGCGGGTGAATTCAAAGTGCAGCCCGGTGATCGCGTGGGGTTGTGGCTGAAGAACTGCCCCGAGTTCGTCCCGGCCTACTTCGGTGTGCTGGCGGCCGGTGGCGTGGTGGTGCCGATCAATAATTTCCTGAAACCTGACGAGGTGGGCTACATCCTAAACGACGCGGGCGTGGACGTGCTCATCACCGACGCGACAATGGCCGAGGCGTTGCCGAAACTCACCGCGTTGCGCGCCAATCTTCGCGTGATACAGGTCGAAGAATTCGCCCAGGCAACGACGGATGCGTCGGGCTTTGTCTCGCCCGCGCGCGGCTCCGGCGATTTGGCCGTCCTGATTTACACCTCGGGCACCACCGGCCGGCCGAAAGGCGCAATGCTTTCGCACGGCAACCTCCTGCACAACGTCGCGAGCTGCCGCGTGGCGCTGAACGCGACCGATTTGGATCGCTTCGTCGTACTCCTGCCGATGTTCCACAGCTTCATGATGACGGTGGGCGTCCTGCTGCCGCTCCTGACCAGTTGCGCGATGGTGCTGGTGCGTTCGCTGCATCCGCCCAAGAACATCGTCGCCGAAATCCTGCGACGCCGCGCGACAATCCTGCCGGCGGTGCCGCAATTCTTCCGCGCGCTGGCGAACGTGGAAGCCGGCCCAGACTTCCCGTTGCGCCTCTGCATCAGCGGTGGCGCGCCGTTGCCAGTGGAAATCCTCCGCGAGTTCAATGCCCGGATGCCCATCCCGCTCATCGAAGGCTACGGCCTCAGTGAAGCCAGCCCCGTGGTTTCGCTGAATCCACTCGCGGGCCCGCAGAAGGCCGGCTCCATCGGCGTGCCGATCTCCGGCGTCGAGGTGAATGTACAAGACGACACCGGCCGTCACCTTGCCCCCGGCGAGACCGGCGAGATCTGCGTGCGCGGCGGCAACGTGATGCTTGCCTACTGGAATCAACCCGAGGAAACCGCCAAGACACTCGTCAACGGCTGGCTGCGCACGGGCGACATCGGCCATCGCGACACCGATGGCTACTTCTTCATCACCGACCGCAAGAAAGACATGCTTCTGGTGAACGGCATCAACGTCTATCCGCGCGAGATTGAGGAGATCCTCTACCAATTCCCCGGCGTGAAAGAGGCCGCCGTTATCGGCATGCCCGATGCGCGGCGTGGCGAACAACCGATGGCCTTTGTCGCGGCAACCGAAGGCGCAACCATCGATGAGAAGGCGCTGCTCGGGTTCGTCCGCGAGCGTTTGGCAGACTACAAGGTGCCGCGCCACGTCCGCATCCTCACCACCTTGCCCCGCAACGCCACCGGCAAGATCCTCAAGACCGAGTTGCGCAAACTGGCAGCGGAATAATCGGCCTTTCCCGTTAACCCGGACACCGCGTCAACTCAGTGCATCTCCACTGCGCAGGTGCCGATGCCCTTCCGGTAGTAGTTGAACTGGACGTTCGGGTGATCGGCTAGGAGCGACATCGGCACCGCGCTATCCATGATGCGATGGGCGATCATGAAGGCCGTCAACCGTTGGCCGAACGGGTTGTCGTGATTCCCCGCGTGCCAGATTGAGACCTTCTCCGCCTGCCACGTCTCCACCGGCCCGACGGTGATTGCCTGCGTCGGCACGAGCGTCACATTCCCGCCGCCGCTCGTGCGCGCGTTCTGCGCGATCGTCACCGGGTGCAGGTCCACCACACGCGTCGCCAGCTTCCGGTACTCGGTCGGCGTGGGCGGCGCGTCCTTGTGCTTGCCCTTCCTCGGCAAGGGATCGTTGAAAGCCCAATGTTTGATGTCCCCCTGCCCACCCTGCATCACCACGCAGCGGGCATCGGACCAACTCGCTCGGTAAACGCGCGTGTCGGCCTTGGGGAAGTGCAGATTCGCATCCGGCATCACGAGCTTCCGATCAATCCGGTTGAAACAAAGCTCCCGGTCGCAACGCTCGAAGGAAAGCGGATGCGTCACCGGCACCTCCTTGCCATCAATCGACCATTCGTCCATGCCCCAGAAGTGCGCGTGGTGCAGCTTGAGTCCCATCTCATTCACCATCCGCGCCACGAGCGGCAGTTGCTCCGTCGGGCCGATCGGCCCGCAGATGCCTGCGGGCTTATCCGGCGTCGCCTGTTTCCAAGCGTGGATGTATTCAAGCGCCTCGGCGCAATAGAACTCCTCCAACGTCTCGTAGAAGGCCACCTTGAAGCCCGGCCGCGTGAGCTTGAACAACTTCTCCGGCGTGAGCTTGGCGGCCGCCTCGATGATCTCCCGGTCGAGCGTGGTGTAATCCCACCAGTCGGGGGCGAGCGGACTGAGTTTGCGTGGCATGATTCGTTTCTTGGTTGAGGTTGATGGCACTGCGCGAAATCGGAAACACTCTCAGCGACCTTCTTTCAACTCGGCCTCGTACTTCCTGTTCTTGAGATGATCCTTCCCCAAGGCTGCGGCCAATAGATCAGAATCCGTCACTGAAAAACCGAGATGCAGATGCCGCCGCCAACCCTCGGCGTGCGTGAACTTCCCGGAAAGCCGGCCCAACTCACGCGACATCTCCTCCATCGCCGCCAAGTAGGAGTTCATCCCCTGACTCGCATCCAGCCACCCCTGCTGGCTCTTGTGGCACGCGAGCGCGGCGAGCTTGGCCGTGTGGACGGCCGCCGTGTTCACGAATGTCTCCGGCGAGATTGCACGCCTCAGACCATCTCGCAAACCATGCGGCATCGCGTGGTACACCGTCACGTCGTGTCCGAAAGGAGCGCGCGGCGGCGTGGTGCGGAAGTTCCGCATCCCATGCGCGAAAGCCGCCGTCACCGCCAACCGGCAGGTGTTCATGTGATCCTCCATGTAATCCTGCGGAGAATGAGTGAGGACAATGGAAGGCTTCACCGCGCGCACCACCGCCGCCACGCGTCGCACTGTCGGCACCGTGTAGAGAATCTCCAAATCATCGGCGATCGGCGGATGCCACCGCGCGCCCAAGACACGGGCCGCCGCCTGCGCCTCGAGCCGCCGCACCGCACGCGTACGGGCCGGACTCATCTCCATGCTCCCGCAGTTGCCCGTGGAAAGATTGAAACAATGAATCCCCCACCCGCGCTGCTTCAACAACAGCAACGTGCCCGCCATGCCGAACTCGATGTCATCCGGATGCGCGGCGATGGCGAGGGCAATTTTCATTTCAGCCACCGATGGAACGTTGAGGGAACGAAATTCATCGAACGGAACTGGGATTGTTCAATCCGCATTCATCCGTGGCTACAGTTTCACCGGCTTGCCGGTGGCGGCGGATTTGTCGGCGGCGAAGAGGATCTCGTGCGTCCGCGCGGCAGCGGAAAGGTTTGTCAGCGGCATCTCTTTTCCCTGTTCCAAGGCGCGGAAGAAGGCGTCGAACTGCGTCTGGTAGGGGTGGTCGCTCACGTCGCCGGAATCCAGCATCTTCATGGAGAGCTCGCTCCAGTGGGCTTTGTTGGTGCCGAGCTTCTGGGAATGAAACTTGTTGTCGAGGAGGCTCCCCTCACTGCCGACGAGGTGGGTGTGGAAATAGTAGGGCTGAAAGCAATCCACGACGGCGGCGCATTTGCCAACGGCGCCGTTGCGGAACTTCAGGAGTGTGACGCTGGTGGTGGTGTATTCGTAGGCGGCGAAAGTTTTGCTGCGGGACTTCGTGTCGTAGCTGGTCACTTCGGTCACGTCGTCGCCCATGCAGAGCAGCAAGGCGTCGAGGGCGTGGCAACCGGCGGTGAGCAGGGCGCTGCCGCCGTCTTTCTTGAACGTGTTCCAGCGGAACTGGCCGTACCAAGGCCCGATACCGTGGTAATAGTCCACCTCGCCGTAGTGGATTTGTCCGAGAAGGCCCTGATCAATGACAGCTTTCGTCGCGAGGAACTGGCTGGAGTAACGGCATTCGAAACAGACGCAGGTCTTGACGCCGGCCTTCCTCACGGCGACCTGCATGGCGGCGAGATCCCGTGGATTCATGGCCAGCGGTTTCTCGATGATGATCTGTTTGCCGGCTTTGGCGGCGGCGATGACATGCTGAGCGTGCAGGCTCGGCATAGAACAGATGGAGACGACATCAATAGACTTGTCCGCGAGCATCGCGTCGAGGTCGGTGTAGGAAGCGATGCGGCCGCCGTGCTTGGCGCTAAGCTCGGCGGGGTCCTGCGGGCGCGAGGAATAGACGGCGGTGACCTGAGCGCGGCCGGTGGCGTTGATGGCGGCGATGTGGGCGGTGGCAACCCAGCCGTAACCGATGATGCCGACGTTGAGTTTCTTCATAGAGTCTCCGTGTGCTGTGCGTGAGTCGCGGAGATGGCAACGGTTTTCCACCAGCTTGTCAAAACCAAAGCAACACGTGCGCGGCTTGACGCCCGTACGCTTTGCGGACAGGCTCCGCACGAAATGCGCACAGGCCCGACCCGCACAGGCCCAATCAACTGAACCGCGATCTGTTTTGTCCATGAGCAGTACCACGACAAACAATCCGGAAGCCGCCGCTGCGAAACCGGAAGCCAGTACGCTCAAGGAACTCTCGCCCCAGCAGTGGAAGTCGGGCATCGCCGCGTGGCTTGGCTGGCTCTTCGACGGATTGGACATGCATCTCTACGGGTTGGTGGCCTCGACGTTCGTCGCGTCGCTGCTCATCGGCCAAGGTTTGATCCCGACCGACGCGACACCCGCACACGACTTGGTGAAGGAGAAGAGTGGCTACATTCAGGCCGCCTTCCTCGTTGGTTGGGCGCTGGGCGGCGCGTTCTTCGGCCGGCTCGGAGATGTCCTCGGGCGCAGCCGTTCGCTCGCGCTGACCATCCTGACTTACGCCGCGTTCACCGGCCTCTCATTCTATGCGCAGACGTGGGAGCAGTTGCTCGTCTTCCGTTTCCTCGCCGCGCTGGGCATCGGTGGCGAGTGGGCTGTCGGCTCCGCGCTGCTCTCCGAAACGTGGCCGAAGAAATGGCGGCCGTGGATCGCCGCCGTGCTGCAAACCGGCGTGAACATCGGCGTGCTGCTCGCCTGCCTGACGACTTACGCCATGTCGGATCTGCCGCCGAAATACGTCTTCCTCGTCGGCATCGTCCCGGCCCTGCTGGTCTTCTGGATCCGCCGCAACGTCCCCGAGCCGGAGGTCTGGCACGCGGCCAAAGCGAACGCCAAAGGGCAGCAGCCGGGCATCATGGACCTCTTCCGTGGCGAGGTGCGGCGCACCACCTTGCTGACCATCATCGTCTGCGCCTGCGGATTGACGGCATGGTGGGCCTTTATGTTCTGGCACGCGCAACATCTCCGGAACATGCCAGAGCTGGAGCTGTCGGCGAAAGCTGAGTTCGCGAAAGCGGTCACGGCGGTGGATTCCGCCAAGTGGGTAATGAGCTACAAGCAGAAGATCGTGAGTCTGGCTTTCTTCCTGATCATCTGCTCGAGCATCGCGGGCAACTTCGCGGCGGCGTGGATGGCGCGGTTGTTCGGCTATCGCCGCTCCATCGCACTGTGTTACCTCGGCTTTTTTCTCACGATGGGCGCGACCTTCATCCAGCCGCGCGGCTGGGAATCGCTGGTGTATGTGTGGTTCCCGGCGGTCGGTTTCTTCTCCGGCGTCTTCGGCCTCTTCACGATGTATCTGCCGCCGCTTTTCCCTGTGTTGCTCCGAACCACCGGCGCGGGCTTCTGCTATAACATCGGCCGCATCGCGTCGGCGGCGGGCGTGGTGTTCGCGGCGACGCTGGCCAGCGGCGGTGACTTCAAACCGACGCTCCTCTTCGCCGCGTGCCTGTTCGTTCCCGCGATCTTCGTCGCGCTCATTCTCCCGGAGCCGAAAGACGGCGGCGGGAACGCCACGGAAACGAAACTTTCCGCCCTCGAGTGATGCCGTTGGATCAACGGTTGCTAATCTTCGTCAAAGCCCCGCGTCCCGGCACGGTGAAGACCCGTCTCGCCACTGATCTCGGCCCGGAAGCCGCCTGCGCCGCTTATCGCGAATTGGCGAAACAACTCTTCACCAATCTGAGCGGTGCCTTGGTGGACGTGGATTTGCACTTCTCGCCTGCCGACGCGGCGGAAGAGATCCGGCCGTGGCTGCGCGAAGGTTGGACGCTCCGGCCGCAGAGTGAAGGCGACCTCGGCGCGCGCATGAACGCGGCATTTGTCGCCGCCTTCGCGGACGGGGTTTCCCGCGTCATCCTCATCGGCTCCGATTGCCCAGACGTGATGGCCGATGACATCCGCACCGCGTGGGATTCGCTGGAGAAACATGACCTCGTGCTCGGCCCCGCGCGCGATGGCGGCTACTGGTTGATCGGATTGACCCAATCGCAACCGGTTCTTTTCGAGAACATCCCGTGGAGCACGGCGTGTGTCTTCGAGGAGACAGTGCGTCGAGCGGAATCAGCGCGGCTGCGAGTCCATCGCCTGCGCGAACTGGAGGACGTGGACACGGCGGCCGATTGGCGACGTTTCGAGGCGCGACGCAATTCCCTTGAAGCGGCGGCGGCGGGTTGTTAGCAAGCCGCCATGCAATACCGCACGCTCGGACAGACCGGCCTGCAGCTCTCCGCGCTCAGCTACGGTGCCGCCTCGCTCGGCAACGAGTACGGCAACCTCGATGAAGCGCAGGGTATCCGTTCCCTGCACGTCGCGCTCGACGGCGGCGTCAACTTCATCGACACCTCGCCCTACTACGGTCGCACGCTGGCCGAGCGGATGTTGGGCAAGGCGTTCAGGGAAATCCCGCGCGACCGGTTCCTCATCGGCACCAAGTGCGGCCGCTACGACGTGGCGAGCTTCGACTTCTCGCCCGAGCGCGTCACACGCAGCGTGGAGGAAAGCCTGCAGCGGATGGGCCTCGACCATCTCGACATCCTGCAATGCCACGACATCGAGTTCGTGCCGCTGCGGCAGATTGTGGAGGAGACCCTGCCGGCGCTGCGCAGGTTGAAGGAACAAGGCAAAGTGCGGTTCATCGGCGTGACCGGTTTTCCGCTGAACATCTTCCGCCACATCCTCGACCACGCCGAGTTGGATTGCCTTCTCTCCTACTGCCATTACTCGCTGAACAACACGTCGCTGCTGGAGCTGATCCCGCAAATGAAAGCGAAAGGCGTCGGCATCATGAGCGCCTCGCCGCTCTCCGAACGTCTGCTGACCCAGCAAGCGTTGCCCGCGTGGCATCACGCGCCGCCCGCGCTGCGCGAGACCTGTCGCCGCGCCACCGACCATTGCGCCGCGCGCGGCGTGGACATCGCGCAACTCGCCATCCGCTTCGCCGTGGAGCACCCCGACATCACCACCACCGTCGTCGGTTCGGCGAATCCGGTGAACATGCAGAAGTGCCTCGACTGGTCGAACGGCCCGCTCGACGGCGAGTTACTCGCCGAGGTGCAGAAAATCCTCGAGCCAGTGCAGAGTCTTCTCTGGCCCGTCGGCCTGCCGGAGAACGGCCTGCAGTAATAAAACGCGCCCGACTACTTCGTCGGCGAATAATCGGTCGCGACGAGGAACTCGCTCTTCACGCCGTCCTTGGCGATGGTGAGTGAACCGCCAGCCTTCTCCTCGGAAGCTTTGCGTGCCGCCACCCACGCTGGGTCCAGACGGAATCCGTCGAACGAAGCCTTGGCCGCATCGCGGCTTTTGTGGGCGAGGAGATACACGAG
>SIAT01000027.1 GCA_009691645.1 Pedosphaera sp.
AGGCCCTCGAGAACCTCATCAACGAGTTCATCTGATCATCAACGAGCGTTTCGCGAAGGGCGGCTTGCGGGTCGCCCTTCTTTTTTGCCGCTTGAGGCATCCTCGCGACCGGTTACATTCCGCGCATGGACGCGCCGCTCAGACGCCGGTTTTTTACACTGCTGCTCATCCTCGCGCCGGTGGCGTTGATGGCATTGCTCGCGCTTGCTTACAGCCAGACGCTTCGGACGCAGCGCGTGCTCACCGGGGCGCAGGTGCTGGTCACCGCGCGCCTGCCCTATCTGAAGACCGGCATGTTGCCGAAGACCGGCGTGCCGCGGCCGTTTCTCTACACGAAGCCGTTCATCGTCGCCGGCACGAGCCATCAAAGTATGCTGGCGGTGCATCTGCTCGGGCACGAAAACCGCGGCCTGCTCGCCATCACTACCGAGGGCACGTTGCTTTGGGTGAATCGCAAGGAACGGGCGCGCGTCATCACCGCCCAAGATTATCGCGCGCGTTTCTTTCCGCCGGGGATTTAGAACCGGCGTGTGTTGTTTAAAATTCAAGTAATGCGTGTGTTGAGGTTGGTTATGAAAAAGTGGCTTTGGCAATTTGTGGCGTTGATGCTAGCGCTCACCGCTTGCGGCAAGAAAGAGGGGGAACCGGCGAAGGGCGCGGGCGCACCGCAGGAATTTTTCGTGCGCGGCGTGGTGCGCGAGGTGAAGCCGGATGGCAGGACGGCGGTCATCCAGCACGAGGCGATCCCGAATTACATGGAGGCGATGACGATGCCGTTCCGCGCAAAAGATCCGAAGGAACTGGCGGGTTTGAAGCCGGGCGACGAAGTGCATTTCCGATTCGTCGTGGCCGAACTCGAGAGCTGGATCGATCGCGTGACGAAGACGGGGCGCGCCGCGACGGGGACGAATTCCGCAGGGACGAACGCGCCGCCGCGCCGCGACTTCCGCGCTGTGCGCGATGTGGAGCCGCTCAAGCTCGGCGATGCGATGCCGAACTACCCGCTCACGAACCAGATCGGTCGCGCGTTCGGCCTGCACGAGTTCAAAGGGCGCGCGTTGGTGTTCACTTTTATTTTCACGCGTTGTCCGGTGCCGGATTTCTGTCCGCGGATGTCGAACCACTTCGCCGAGGCGCAGCGACAACTGCTGGCCGCGCCCGGCGCGCCGGCGAACTGGCATTTCCTCTCGATCACGTTCGACGTGGACCGTGACACGCCCGAGGTGCTGAAATCGTATGCGGAACGCCAGAGCCACGATCCGGCGCGTTGGACGTTCGCGACCGGCGCTCTCATCGAGATCGACGCGCTGACGGAGCAGTTTGGTCTGGCCTTCCCGCGCGACGGCACGGTGTTCAACCACAACCTGCGCACGGTGGTGGTGGACGCGGTTGGGCGTGTGCAGCGGGTTTTCGTGGGCAATGAATGGAAGCCTGCGGAGTTGGTGAGCGAGATGATCAAGGCCGCGCAAGCGAAGTGACGCGGAACAAACTGAGCTGACACCACGAAATTCAAAAGGCGCAGAGGGCGTGAAGCCTCCTGCGCCTTTTTGCGGCGAGATCGTGCGGGGTGTTACGCCAGCTTGGCGGCGGTGATGCTCTCGATGTGGAGGCGTTTCTTGGAGCCGCCCATTTCGAAGTCCACGGACGCGCCGGGCGCACTCCCCATCAGCGACTGCGCCAGTGGCGTGAGGTAGCTGAGGATGCCCTTGTCCGGATCGCCGTCCCACGCGCCGAGCAGTGTGTAGGTCTCGCGCTGACCGGAGGCGTCGCTGACGGTGACAGTGGTGCCAATACTGACGGTGTCGGTCTTCGGATTGGCGAAGTCGGTGCCACGGCTGCGGCCGAGCTCGGTCTCGATCTCGGATTTGCGGCGCATCAGGATTTTCTGCATCTCCTTCGCGGCCTTGTACTCGTGGTTCTCGCGCAGGTCGCCGTAACTGCGGGCGATGGCGATTTCCTTCGAGTTGGCGGGGATCTGTGTTTTCACCAAGTCCTCGTACTCGGTCTTGCGGCGCTCGAGACTCGACCAGGAGACGACGAGCGTGATGTCTTGCTTGGTGTGCTCGCCGGAGATGAGCGATTGAACGGCGGGATGGGCTTTGACGATGCGCGCGAGCAGCGAGCGCTTGTCCATGTCGTCGAAGCTCGGGGAGAGCTGCAGCGCGCGGGTGAGGTCTTTGATCACCTCGATGTCGGCTGAGCCGACGAGGTCCTCCATCAATTCCATGTCGGCGAGGATGAAGTCGCGCAGGCGGTTGGATTTCTTCTCGTTGAAGGCGTCGCGTTCCATCGCTGTGAGCATGGCGCGGAAAACCTCCGGCCCGAGGATGTCGGCGAAGGTGTCGGAGCGCTCTTTGGCGAGCCAGAGCAACAGTTCGCTACTGGCTTGGTGCTGGCTGATGAGCCGGCCGAGCGTGTCGCGCACGCGGTCGAGGTGGCCTGCCTGCGCGAGCACCTGCACGCATTCGTGGCAGAGTTTGGCGGTGACGATGTTGATGATGCCGAGCCCGGCTTCGAACCAGACCGGCGAGCTGGCTTGAAAGGAGAGGAGCGCGCGGCGGTGTTTCGCGGCGGCGATTTCCTCGAGCAACAGGTTCAGGCGCGGGTTCTGCGACCAGATGCCGTTCGCATCCGGTTCGCCTGCGATGGCGGGGGCGCCGGTGCCTTGGCGGAGATCATCGCGCGCAAAAACAGCTTCGAGTGCGAGCCCCTGTTGGGTGCGCAGATGGCTGGCGATGTCGATGTTGAGGACGGGAAGCACCTCGGCGGCGGCCGCCTTTTTGTCGGCGAGATCGTGGACGCTCTTGACCAACTCGTGCGTGACGGCGAGTTTCGCCTTCAATCCCTTCGCGGCGCGGAAATCGGTGAGCAGCCGATCCTGCAGGGTGGTCTCGGCTTCCTGCAGCACGATGACATCGGTCTTCTTGATGGGCACGAGGAAGTGGCCGTCCTTCTTCATCTCGCGCTTGGCGACTTCCCACCACTTCTTGTAATCATCGGCGATCACATCGGGCACGAGCACCTGCTGAATCTGATCGGCCGTGGCTCTGCCGCCGTGGCTTTGAAGCACCACGCGGACGAGGTCGAGATGGTGCAGCGCGGCCATCTGGCGCAGGCCGGGGAGGTCGGCGACTTTGCGGGCGAGGATGTGATCCTTGGGAATCGCCGTGAGCGACGTGGCGGCGAAGGAGAGGTCCATCGCGTGGCCTTTCTTGCTCTGGAAATCAATCACGCAGCGGCCGAGCACGGCATCCACTGCGGTGACCTTGCCGAAGCCCCAGCTCCGGTGGGTGCAGTAACCGTGGTTGGCCAATTGCGCCAGCGGCTCGACTTGTTGGCGCGTGATCTTCCCCATGGCGACCAGCTTCTCAAATTCTTCCTTAAAATTCATAGAGCCAAATTCCTCGCGTGCATGTGCACGTCCACTCATAATAGCGGTGTGGGACTTCAAAGACCAAGAGAAATTGCCGCTCAAGTGTTGCGTCAGCGGGAACGGGGCGAGGATTTCGTCGAAACACTGCTCGATCGCGCCCTCGCGGAAGCCGCGCTCTCGCCTGCCGACCGCGCGCTGTGCCAGGAACTCTGCCGCGGCGTCGTGCGCTGGCAAGCCACGCTCGACTGGCTCATCGACCGCAAGACCGACGGACGCATACAAAAGTCCGAGCTGCTGCATCTCCTGCGCCTCGGCCTCTACCAACTTTTCTGGCTCGATCGCGTGCCCGACCACGCCGCCGTGCACGAGACGGTCGAGTTGGTCAAACGGCTCGGCTTCGAGCCGCAAGTCGGCTTCGTCAACGCGCTCCTCCGCGGTTACACGCGCGAACAGGCCGAGACGCGCCGCGCGCTGGAGGAGCTCAAGCAAACCCAGCCGCACCTCGGCTGGTCGCACCCCGAATGGCTCGTCGCCCGCTGGCACCAGCGCTGGGGCGCGGCCGATACCGCGCGGCTGCTCGAATGGAACAACACGCCGCCATTCACCTACGCGCGGCTCAACACAATCAAGACCGCCGCCGGCCCGCTCCTCGAGCGGTGGCACGAGGAGCAGGTGGAGCACGAGAACATCGAGTACGATTTCGGTCACTGGGATTGGATTGGCGAGAGCACCGTCTTCCGCCTCAAATCCCATCCGTCACTCGTCCGTCTCGGCAGTCTCCGCGACGGCTGGTTCTATGTGCAGGACCCGAGCACACTCCTCGCGGTTCATGTTCTCGATCCGCAGTCGGGCGAAACCGTGTTCGACCTCTGCGCGGCGCCCGGTGGCAAAACAACCCTCATCGCCGCGCGAATGAAGAATCAAGGCCGCATCGTCGCCAGCGACAGCGACCCCAACCGCCTCAAGCGCGTGCAGGAAAATTGCGCGCGCCTCGGCGTCACCTGTGTCGAGACGCTGCCAGCCACGTCGCCAGAAATTCATCCCGCAAGCTTCGATCGCATCTTGATTGATGTGCCCTGCTCGAACACCGGCGTGATGCGGCGTCGCGTAGATTTGCGCTGGCGCATTCGGCCCGAGGAAATCACGCGCCTCGCCGAGACGCAGCTCGCGTTGCTCCAAAAAGCCGCTCCGTTGCTCAAGCCCGGCGGCGTGCTCGTGTACAGCACGTGCAGCCTCGAACCGGAGGAGAACGGGGAGCTGGTTCGACGTTTCCTTGCAAACCAAACAGGCTTCGTGCTGGAAAATGAACGCGAACTGCGGCCGTTCAGGGACAACGTGGATGGCTCGTATGTCGCGCGGTTGCGCGCAAGTTAAAGGAGCGGCCTCGCACGATGAGAGCGCCCCCCCCAGTGGTCCTGCACGAATCCGCTCACCCCAGCGCACTGCTGGCCGGTGCCCGCGCCGCGTTGCGCCGCCACGAAATCCCGCACGCGCTGCACTACGAGAGCGACCGGCAGGCGGCTCTGTGGCAGGCGGTGCATCGCGCTCACTCGCCGTGGATTCGTGATGATCGGTGCCGGCGCTTTTACCAATCCGCCTTGGAAGCCGTGTCGAGCCGGATCACAGGCGAGTTGGGCATGCTCAGCTTGGGATGCGGTACGGGCGAGAAAGACGCCTTGTTGCTCGAGGCGTTGAGCCGGAACGGGACGCACGTGTGTTATCGAGCGCACGATGTCAGTCGGGCGCTGGCGCTGGAGTCAGCCGCGCGCTGTCAGCCGCTGGCGCTGGAAATTCTGCCACCCGTGGTCGCGGCTCTCCCGCTCGATTCCTCACTGCGACAGGTGCTCTTGAAAGGATTCCCGGCCGGCACGCCGATGCTGACGCTGATGTTCGGGCTCAGCCCCAATTTCGAGCCGGCTGATTTTTTTGACGGAGTCGTTTGCATGGCCGAGATAGGCCCGGTGTTGTTGAGCGCCAATCTCGCGCACAGAGTGGATTACCCGGCCGGCGTGGCGGCGGTATTGCCGCAGTACGATAATCCGGAGACGCGGGCTTGGTTGATGGGCACGCTGACCGGATTGGGTCTTTCAGCCGCCGATGGCGCGTTGATTTTTCATGTCAGCGAACCGGACACGCGATTGGGTGTCCGAGGGATCGACGTGCGCTTCGTGTTGTCACGCGCCCGGGAATTGACGGTGCTGGGGGAACGGCTGCAACTGGCCGCGGGGGAGGCGTTGAGGGTCTTTTATTCCTACCGCTACACGGCCGCGATCATGGGGTCGTGTCTGCAACAACACGGGCTGGTGTTGGAGCAGGAATGGATTTCGCCGATGGCGGACGAGGGGTTGTTTCTCGTGCGCAAGCCGTGAGCGAAACGGGAGCGGTCAACGGCGGCTGTTGCCGGTGAGGATGCCGTCCACCGGCGCGTAATCGTCCGTGAGCACGGACACGCGGGAGAGGTTGGCCGGCGGCTCTGCGCGGAAGGCGCGCACGCGTTTGTCGAAATTCGGGACCGTCACCACTTTGTCCTTCGCGAGGCTTCTGGCGCGCTTTTCCAATTCAGCGAGTGTGACCGGCTCCTTCGATTTCGTGCCGACGAGCACAACATTGCCTGTGTCGCTCGCAGGAAACATCCAGACCTGCGGGAAGACGCTGCGCATCGTTTTGTAAACCGAGCCGAGGATGTCCGCGCGAAAGCCGTTCAGGTTGCCGATGACGTTGTAGCAGAGCACGCCGTTCTCGGTGAGGTTCGCGGAGGCGAGAGTGAAGAACTCTTTCGTCGCGAGATGGTACGGGATGAACGAGCCGTAGCGGCCGGTGGAGTAGGCGTCCATTAGGATGGCGTCGTATTTCTTCTGCGTGCGGCGGAGATAGACGCGGCCGTCCATCGTGTGGATCTTGTGCCGGGCGGTTTCCGTCGTTTGGAAGTAGTACTTCGAAATCGCCACCACCGCGGGGTCGAGTTCCACGGTGTCGAGATTCACGTACGGGTAGTAATGTTGGTAAAGCCGCTGCGTGCTGCCGCCGCCGAGGCCGACCACGAGCACGTTGGTCATCGCCGGATTCCAGAGCCACGGCGTGTGGAGCAGTTCGCAATACTCGAAGTGGCCCGCCAGCGGGTTGGCCAGCGACACGCGCGATTCCCACGAGCCGTTGAAACTGAGGATGCGATAGCCGCCGCTGTCCACCACGCTGATGTGATGGTAGGCCGAGGTGGTTTGATAAACCGTCTGCGCGCGCGCCGGCAATGCGGTCGTCAGCCACGCGAGAGACGCGAGGGCGAGCAGGGTAAATTTTGTGACGGCGTTCATGTCTTCCGCGCAAGTGCGCAATCTAGCGACAAGCATAAACCCGCGAGGCCAAGCGTCAACCCGCCCGTTGCGCGGAAGATCGTGCTCAGGCTCAAATGATCCAGCAGCACGTAGCCCGAGATGAACACGCCGGCCACGCTGCCCGCCGTGCTCGCCGCATACACCGCGCCGCTCACCGCGCCCACGTTTCCGAGTTGTGCGGCCAGAAGTCGGATCATGTATGGCGAAAGCGTCGCGAGGACGAAACATGGGAAGAGAAACACGAGCGCGCTGCCGAGCGCCGGATCGAGCTTCTGCCAGAGCAACGAAATGTCGGCATCCGCCGGATGGCGCGATACGAGGGCATCAATCAAGCGCGGCGCGAAGTCGGGAATCGCGAGCGTGAAAAGCCCGGACGGCACGAGCAGCCACGCGAGGAAACGCGCGCACTGGAAACGATCCGCCCAGCGGCCGCCGAACCAGTAGCCGAGCGAGAGGGCCACGAGCACCACGCCGATCTGGCTCGTCCAGACGTAGAATGCGCCGCCGAAATCTTTGATCAGAAAACGCGCGCCGATGATTTCCAGCACCATCACGGCGAAGCCGCCGAGGAAGACGAGCAGGATGGCCGCGGCCGTTTGCATGAAATCAAGCTAGGCGAAACCGTTCCTCAAACACAGGAAATTTAACGCCGCGGAAGTCGCCCGCCCTCTCTCGACGCACTCAATCGAACGCCAGCACGGAGAGGCCGGTGCGTTGGCGGATGATTTCGCCCAGCGCCTCGATCTCGGCCTTCTCGAGCTTCGTCGCGAAGGCTTCGGGCGTCGGCCGGGCGACGGTGTAGGCGTGGACTTCTTTGATGCGCCCGCCGTCGTGGACGATCTCGTTGAGTCGGTCGCAGTACGCCCCCAGTTCGGTGTCGTTCATCGGCTGGCCGTGGATTTTGAGCAGCAGGCTTTGGATGACGATTGGCCGCGCGCGTGCCGTGAGCAAGAGGTTGTGTAGAATGCGATCGAACCGCACGGTACTGCGGTTCACGAGGTGATAGTAGGACTCGGTGCCGGCGTCGAGCTTGCCCCACACCTCGCCGTTGTTCGCGTCCATCAACTCCAGGCCGCGGCGCACGTCGGCTTTGTCCAACCCCGCGGCGTCGGTGATGAGGACGATCTTCGTCCGGTCGAGTTTCTCGGCGCGTTTCACTTCGGCCACCGTCTGCACGCAGTCGGCGAAGTTGTTGACCATCGTCGGCTCGCCGTCGCCGCTGAACGCGATGTCGCGCACCTTGCGCGTGAGCCACGGCACCTCGCTGAACTTCGGCTCCTTCGCCAGGCCGCCGTCGCGCGCGAAGTGGATCATCGCCGCCAGCTCGTCGCGCATCTGGCTCAAATCCACACGCGAGACTTTGCCGGGAATCTTACGATCCACCTCGCAATAGATGCAGTCGAAGTTGCAGAGCTTGTCGGGGTTGAGATTGATGCCTATGGAAAGGCCGCGTGACCGCCGCGAGATGACGGGGTACACGAAGGTGAAGTCGCCGTACACCCGCGTGTGGTCCTGCACGGCGGCATAGCTGCTTTTGATCTCAATCGGAGCGTCGTCCACAGAGATAATGTCGAATGACGACGCGCGAAAGTCGAGGCGGCGTTCCGGCGCGCCGTGCGCGACATACATACGGAGATGCCGCGGCTTTAGGAAAAATTCAGCAACAGCGCGTTCGCTGCCGTTCACATTCCCATGATCTGATAACCGCAATCCACGTAGAGAACCTGGCCGGTGATGGCCGCTGCGCCGTCGCTGGCGAGGAAGGCACCGGTGGCGCCGAGCTCATCGGGCAGCACGTTGCGCTTGAGCGGCGCGTGGGCCTCGTAGTGCTTGAGCATGTCGCCGAAGCCGGCGATGCCGCGCGCGGCGAGCGTGTTCATCGGGCCGGCGGAGATGCAGTTCACGCGGACCTTCCTCGGGCCGAGGTCGTAGGCGAGGTAGCGGGTGCTAGCCTCGAGCGACGCCTTCGCCACGCCCATCACGTTGTAATGCGGCACGACCTTCTCGGCGCCGTAGTAGCTCATCGCCACGATGCTGCCGCCGTGGGTCATCAGCGGCGCGGCACCGCGCGCGAGGGCGACGAGCGAGTACGCGCTCACGTCGTGCGCCACGCGATACGCCTCGCGGCTGGTGTTGAGGAAATCGCCCTCGAGCGCCTCCTTCGGCGCGAAGGCGATGGAGTGGAGCAGCAGGTCGAGCCGGCCGAATTTCTGACCCACCTCGGCAAAGACGCGGGCGATGTCCTCGTCCCTCGTCACGTCGCACGGCATCAGCAGCGTGTCGCCGCCGAAGGTGCCGGCGAGTTCCTCGACGTTTTCCTTGAGCCGCTCGCCCTGGTAGGTGAAGGCGAGTGTCGCGCCGGCTTTGGCCCACGCCTGGGCGATGGCCCACGCGATGGAGCGTTTGTTGGCGACACCGAAGACGATCCCGAGTTTGCCGGCGAGTGATGACATAATTGAATCCTGTTAAAAGACGCTGGAGGATGCCGAGAACGCGGCGGTGTTGGCAAGGAAAACGGTCATTTGCGCCAACGCAACCAGAGCAACGCCACGAAGCCGCACGCGAGCAGCGCCACCACGGCCCACGCGCCGCTGTCCGGCCGGCTGGGCGCGAAGTGCAACGTCGCCGCGCCGAGCGCCGGTCCGAGGCAGATGCCCAAGCCGATGGCCGATTCGTGGAAGCCGCCGTGTTCACCTTTCGCTTCACCGACATCCATTGCGTAGAAAAGCGACGAGTAATAAATCAACCCCGTGCTGAAACCGAAGACGACTTGTGCCACCAGCAGCAGCACGACCTGTTCGCTGGTGAGCAACACGAGGAACGCTACCGCGAGACCCGCGAACGCCGCCAGCAGCCAGCGGAACCGGTAATGCCAGCCGGTCCAGCGCCAGAGCAGCACGAAGGCGCCGAGCCGCACGAAAAACCAGAGCGAATTCAACACGCCCGCCTCGGCGGTGCTGAGGTTGAGCGCGCGTGCGCGGTCGGGGATCACCGCGAGCAGCGTGTTGATGGCGATGTAGGCGAACGGAATCGCGACGCGCGCCATCGTGAGGAACGTCTCCGGTTTCACCGGTTGGCGGAGAGCTGTCGCCTCGGGATGCGACGGCGGCGTGTGCGCCGCGCCGATTTCCCCAGACATCGCATGGGCCATCCGCACGCCTTGCGCGATGATGCCGAGGAGTACGAGTTGGGCGGAGTGGAACAGGATGGGCAACCAGAAAAGGCTGCGCGCACCGAGCGCCTCGAAGAGCACGCCGCCGGTCGCGTAGCCGACCGCCGCGCTGCCGGCCCAGACGAGGTTGTAGATGCCGATCTGGCGCGCGATGCCCTCGCGTGATTCGCCTTCGCTGATCACCGCTTGGAGTGTCGGCCATGTGAAACACATCGCCACGGTCCAGACCATCAGCACGGCGATTTGCGCCGCGAGTGCGGTGCGCGGCGCGGCGTCGAGCATCATCGCACCCACGCCGAGTGCGGCGGCCATGCCGAGGAAACCAATCTGGAGCGCGGCGTGGTAGCCGCGGCGCTGGGCGAACTGCCCGCCGGCCCACGAGGCCAGCGCGTACACCCCGCCATGCACCGCCACACAGAGCAGGTTGCCGAAGTTGCCGAAGCCGAAGTCGTCGCGCAGCAGGAAGAGCAGGTAGTTGAAATAGTAGGTGCAGGCGAAGGCGTTGAGACCCTCGAGCACAAAGACCCATTTCTTGATCGCGCGGAACGGCATCGGCTCCTTTCGGACGCGGTGAGGGTTTGCGGGGCGTCCCGGTTTGTCGAGCGGGAAAGCGCGTGTTTGCGCTGGTGTGCCCGTCCGGCTTGTCTATACTGGCGGGGACGAGATGAAACCACTCCGCCTCCTGTTCGCGCTGTTCCTTGCCACGCCGCTGTTCGCCGCCGAGACGAACAGTCCGCCGGCTTCGGGTGGTCTCGCGCAATCGAGTGCGGCGGCGGTGGTCACGAAGCTGTTCGCTGGCATCCCCGGTTTCACCGCGCAGGCCGAGATGCGCGTGCTGGACAAAGCCGGGCGCGAGCAGATGCGCACGCCGATGCAGTACGCCTGGCGCGCGGGCGCGGTGCGGATGGACGTGGACCTCGCGCAGATCCAGAGCGGGAACCAAAAGCCCGAGATGGTCGCGGGCCTACGCCGGATGGGGATGGACCGACAATCCAGCATCATGCTGCCGATGTTCGGCCGGTTGGTGATGATTTACCCTACGCTGCAAGGTTTCGCCGAGTTGCCGTTGCCGAAGCAGGACGCCGCGGTGCTGGCGGAGGAATTCAAGATCGAGCGCGCCGAACTGGGCCGCGAGAAGGCCGGCGGCCACGATTGCGTGAAGCAGCGCGTGACGTTCACCGGCAAACTCGGCCGCAAGGTGCAGGCGACCGTCTGGGCCGCGTCGGGTTTGGAGAAGTTCCCCGTGCAGGTCGAGATCGAGGAGGGCGCGCAGATCGTGGCGTTCCGGTTCAGCGAGGTGAAACTCGCCGTGCCGGACGAGGCCTTCTTCGCGCCGCCGGCCGGTTACACGCGGTTCCCCACGATGTCGGCCCTCGTGCAAGCGGCGCAGCGGCGTTTGGCGGCGGAGAAAAAATGAACGCGGCCGCGTGTCCGTGTTCAGCCGGTTTGAACCAACCTGACCAACCTGACTGACCAACCTGATTTAGAACGACTCAATTTCTGATGAAAATTATCAACCTCAATCCCGCCGACGAGATCGGCGCCAGCAGTTGGTTCGTCGATATTGGCGGGCACCGCCTCCTGATGGACGCGGGCACGCACCCGAAGCGCGAGGGCAACGACAGCCTGCCGCTCTACAACCTCGTGAAGAAGGAGGACGTGGATGCGGTGGTGCTCAGCCATTGCCACCACGACCACGTCGGCTCGCTGCCGGTCGCGCTGCGGCATTTCCCGAAGGCGCACGTGCTGATGACGGAGCTGAGCTACTTCATCCTCGAACGTGTGCTGCACAACTCGGTGAACGTGATGCGGCGCCAGCGCGAGGAACTGGGCATCCGCGAATACCCGCTTTTCACGCACGATGAGGTGGACGAGATCGCGCCGCTTTTCCAGGGCTTCCGTTCCAACCGCGAGATCGAATGGGCTGCGTTACACAAGACGCGTTCGGGCAAGCCCTCGCCCACGCTGGAGTTTTACGACGCCGGCCACACCCTCGGCGCGGCCGGCGTGATGGTGCGCGCGCCGCGCGAGACGCTCTTCTTCACCGGCGACGTTTCCTTCCACGACCAGACGCTCCTGAAAGGGGCGCGGTTCGAGGATGTGCGCGCCGACGTGCTGATCATGGAGACGACGCGCGGCACGCGTGCGACGCCGAAGGGCTTCACACGCGCGGCCGAACTGGAGCGGCTCACCGAGTCCATCATCCGCGTGCTGCGGCGCAAGGGTTCCGTGCTCATTCCGACCTTCGCGCTCGGGCGCACGCAGGAGATCCTCGCCCACCTCGCGTTGGAGATGCGCGCCGGCCGGCTGAAGCGCCAGCCGATTTACATCGGCGGGCTGGGCCGGGTCTTCACCGAGATCTACGATCTGCAGGCGCACCGCACGCACCGCCAGCACAGCGGTTTGAAACTGACCGAAGCACTCGAACTGCAGGTGCTCGAAAAGGGCCAGCCGGAGAAGATCCGGCTGGGCGGCGGCAAGATCTTCGTCGTCACCGCCGGCATGATGAGCGAGAACACGGCCGCGCACGAACTCGCCGTGCGGATGGCCGGCGACAAGAACCACGGCATCTTCTTCGCGGGCTACGCCGATCCGTCCACGCCGGGCGGTCGTTTCAAGGCTTCGAAGTTGAACGTGCCGTTCATCTTCAGCCCCTCTGTCGGCGAGGTCGTCCGCCGCTGCGAGATGGAGGACTTCGATCTCTCCGCCCACGCGAACCGTGAAGAGCTGGTGGATTTCGTGGGCGAAGTCGAGCCGCGCGCAGTGGTGCTGGGCCACGGCGATCCGGCGGCGCGGACATGGTTTGAGAAACAGATCCACGCGCGCTGGCCGAAGATCAAAGTCTTCCAACCCAAACCGGGCGAGACGATGACGATCTGACGCGCGCCGGTTGCCGGCCGGGTTCGATCCCGGCGTTTGGCGTTCGTGGGTTCACCGTTTATCGGGCGGTCTTCGGTTCCGGCAGGCTGAGGTATTGCTTCGCGTTTGCGTGGCAGATGTTGCGGATCATCGGACCGATCAGCGCGTCGTCGTCGGGCATCTCGCCGTTCTCCACGTCGCGCCCGAGCAGGTTGCAGAGTGTGCGGCGGAAATACTCGTGGCGCGGGAACGACATGAACGAGCGCGAGTCGGTGACCATGCCGATGAAACGCGAGAGCAGGCCGAGGTTCGAGAGCGCGTTGAGCTGCCATTCCATCCCCTCCTTCTGATCGAGGAACCACCAACCGGAGCCGAGCTGGACTTTGCCCGGGATGGTGCCGTCCTGAAAATTGCCGATCATCGCCGCGAAGACGTAGTTGTCCGCCGGGTTGTTGTTGTAAAGGATCGTCTTCGGCAGCGCGTTCTCCGCGTCGAGCCGGTCGAGGAAGGTGGAGAGCGCCTGCGCCTGCGGGAAATCGCCGATGGAATCGAAGCCGGTGTCCGGCCCGAGCGCGCGGAGCAGGCGGGTGTTGTTATTGCGCAATGGGCCGAGGTGGAGCTGCATCGTCCAGCCCTTCTCCGCGTAAAGCCGGCCGACGAAAAGCAGCACGAACGACGCGAACTGCCGGTGCGCCGAGGGACTCGCGGCTTGTCCTTTTCGCGCGGCATCGAAAACCCCCGCGGCAGCCTGCTCGGGGCAGACGTCGGCGCAGGCTTGATCGAGACCGTGGTCGGAAAGCCGGCAGCCGTTTGCGTGGAAGTATTCGACGCGGCGGCGGAGCGCATCGAGGAAATCGGCGAGGCTGCGGATCTCCACGTTGCTCGCCGCAGCGAGAAGATTGGCCCAGCGATTGAAATTCTCGGGCTGATTCACGGCCAGCGCTTTGTCCGGCCGGAACGCTGGGAACACCTGCGTGGCGAGACCGGCCGTGGCGAGGGCTTGGTGATGGCGCAGGTCGTCCGTCGGATCGTCGGTCGTGCAGAGCGCGCTGACGCGGAATTTCTTCAACAACCCCTGCGTGGAAAATTCGGGCGTGGCGAGCTGACGGCTCGTCTCCTCCCAGATGCGCGTGGCGCTCGATTCGTCGAGCAACTCGTCGATGCCGAAGCAGCGTTTCAACTCGAGGTGCGTCCAGTGATAGAGCGGATTGCGGAGCGTGTGCGGCACCGTCGCAGCCCACGCTTTGAACTTCTCGAGCGGCGCGGCGTCACCCGTGATCAAGCGCTCGGCCACGCCGTTGAAGCGCATCGCGCGCCACTTGTAATGATCACCCTCGAGCCAGATCTCGAAGAGGTTCTTGAACTGGCGATTCCCGGCGATGTCCTGTGGCGGAAGATGATTGTGGTAATCGAGGATCGGCTCCGGCGCGGCGAACGCGTGGTAGAGCCGGCGCGCGGTCTTGGTGTTCAGCAGAAAATCGTCGTGGATGAACGGCATAATGTCAGCGGGATCAACCGATAAACAACGGCTTCAAATGCCGATCGAAAAGATTCTCCGTCACGTTCCTGGCCACGATGGCTTCGTTGGCTTTGAGTAAATCGGTGTAACGCGTGCCGGCCTTCGCCGCGAGTTTGAAGGAGACGTGCAGGAGTTGGCGGATGTTCGCGTTGAAACCGGGATGGCCGGGGATGTGGCGAATCGCGCTGGCGAGCTGCGGACCCGTCCACGTGTTCACGATGTCGGCGCTCGGCAACTTCGCACGGTCGATGTCAATGACACTCGCGTAGGGCGCGCAGAGTTCGTCCACATGCGCCAACGCGTAGGCGTAAATTTCCTTCGCGAGCGCGAGACCGTCGCCACCGGCTTCGGAGAGGCCGACGAGTTCTTCGAGCCAAGTCGTGCCGGCGGTCTTGAGGTGAACGCCCGCACCGGTGCGTGCGAGTGCGCCGCGAATGATGGGGTAGAGGCTGAACTTGTCGCTGCCGCTGTGGACGCTGAGTTTCAGATTCGCGGGCAAACCGTAGCGCGCGATGGAGTGAGCGATGACGGCGAGGTCGTCATTGAACTCGCGCTCGAATTGCGCGAGGTCGCCGACATAGTCCACGCCTTTGTTGAAACGGCCGGTGAACTTCGGCGCGATGGTCT
>SIAT01000028.1 GCA_009691645.1 Pedosphaera sp.
AGTGCCTGTCTGGAGTTTCCCCGTTGCCTACGCAAACGCGGAAGGCAATTTCGTAGTCCTGCACTGAACTGACCGCCCGGCAATCGCAGCGGAAATGTGCAGGCGATTCCCGCTTGCGCCCGTCAACTTGACGGCTAATCTCGCAGCCGCATGAATGCCCGCCACCTGACAACTGTGGTCTTGTTCGGTCTCGTTCTCGGCCTTGCGGCCCAGGACACCAAGCCAGCTCCCAAACCGAAAGCCAAGCAGCCGGATCCCGCTTTCGCGACAGTGACTGATGATGCGAAGTTGCCGCGCATATTGCTCATCGGCGACTCGATTGCCATCGGTTACACCGCAGCGACACGCAAGTTGCTCGCCGGCAAAGTGAATCTCCACCGCATCTCCGAGAACGGCGGGCCAACCACCAACGGCACCGGCAAGCTCACGAAATGGCTCGGCACCGCGAAATGGGACGTGATCCATTTCAACTGGGGTTTGCACGACATCAAATTCATGCCCGACGGCAAGCGGCAGGTCGGCCCGGAGGATTACGAGAAACATCTGCGCGCGCTGGTGAAGCAGATGCAGGCCACGGGCGCCACGCTCATCTGGTGCAGCACCACGCCGGTGCCGGAAGGGAAGGTCAGCCCGACACGCAAGCCCGAGGATGTGCTCGCCTACAACGCCATCGCGAAAAAGGTGATGGAGGAAAACAAGGTGGTGACTAACGATCTTTACGCGCACGCGCAGGCGGGTCCGCTCGTTAAAATCCAGACTCCCGTGAACGTGCACTTCACCTCCTCCGGTTCGGAGTATTTGGCGAAGCAGGTGGCCGCGAGCATCGAATCGGCTTTGAAAAAGTAGCCGCGCACATGGCGAAGCTCTACTTCTACTACTCCGCGATGAACGCGGGAAAATCCACCGCGCTGCTCCAATCGAGCCACAACTACCGGGAGCGCGGCATGCGCTCTCTGGTGCTCACGCCGCGACTCGACACGCGCGGCGCAGGCAAAGTCACATCGCGCATCGGATTGGAGTCATCTGCCACGGTGTTCGATGCAGCGACCGATCTCTTGGCGCTCACCCGCACGGAGCACGCGACGGGGCCGATCCATTGCGTGCTGGTGGACGAGGCGCAGTTCCTCACCCGCACGCAGGTGTTTCAGCTCGGTGAAATCGCCGATCAACTCGGCATCCCCGTGCTAGCCTACGGACTGCGCACGGATTTTCGCGGGAACCTCTTCGAAGGCAGCCAGCATCTGCTCGCATGGGCCGACAATCTGATCGAACTGAAAACCATCTGCCACTGCGGCCGCAAGGCCACGATGGTGGTGCGCCTCGGACTTGATGGCCGGCCTCTGAACGAAGGTGCGCAAATCGAAATCGGCGGCAACGAACGTTACACCTCCGTTTGCCGCCGGCACTTCAAGGAAAGTTTCGCTGGTGCTGTTGCGCAATGAGGCCCCCCCGCCACACCGCCATCAACGCAACGAAGATGCGGTGAAGAAAAACCGGTTCCTGCTAGTCTGCCTACCATACAAAATATGAAGACGCCTCGCTCAACGTTCGTTCTCTCCACGCTGCTCGCCACTGCGGCGCTCACGTTCTTTTCCGGTTGCCAGTGTTTGGCCCCCACCGGCAAAGCTGCACCGACCACCGACTGGCGTGTGATTTTCGATGGCAAGTCGCTCGCCGGCTGGAAGGAGACTGACTTCTCCGGACGCGGGTCGGTGCAGGTGGAAAGTGGCGAACTGCGGCTCGGCGCGGGCGCGATCCTCACCGGCGTGACCTACACGAACGCTTTTCCGAAGTCCAACTACGAGGTCGAGTACGAAGCGAAGAAGATCGAAGGCTCGGATTTTTTCGCCGCGCTGACCTTCCCTGTCGGCAAAGCGCATGCCACCTTCGTGAACGGCGGCTGGGGCGGAGGCGTCACCGGCATCTCCTCCATCGACGGAATGGACGCCTCGGAAAACGATACGACAAAGACACTGCGGTACGAGAAAGGCCGCTGGTACAAGTTCCGCCTGCGCGTGACGCCCGAGCGGATCGAGGCGTGGGTGGACGGAGAGAAACTGGTGGAGCAACCGCTCAAGGACCGCGCCATCTCGATGCGCGCGGGTGAAATCGAGCTCTCCGTGCCGTTCGGCTTCGCCAACTTCCAGACCAGCGGCGCATTGCGGAACATCCGCCTGCGCACGTTGAACTGAAAGCCACGCGCTATTTCTTCGCGCCTTTGGCGTCGTTCTCCCGTTGCTGGATTGTCTTAATGGCGTCCTCAGCGACGGCCTTCAGCGGGAACTCCGCTCTCTGGGCGAGTTTCTCCAAGTCGCTCAGCGACTTATTCGTGCCGATATCCTTGAGCAATTGCGCGGCCTCACGCTGGGTGCTCACATTATTTTCAGCGACCAACTTGAGCACGGCATCTTCGGCAGCGAAACCAAATTCACGCAGGGCTTGCGCAGCGCGGCGATCGTCTTTGCCCGTGGTAAGAAATTTGGCGAGCGGCTCGATGGCCCGCTTTTCTTTCAGCGCCACAAGAGCATCGAACACCGCCCAGCGCACGCTGAACTCGCGGTCATCAATCAGCTTCAACAGCGCGGTGGCGGAATCACGATTGCCCCACGTACCGAGAGCCTTGGCGCCGGCAGCGCGAGTGAAGAAATCAGTGTCATTCAAAAGCGAGGCGAGGGCTTTGGCCACCTCATCGCGATGTTTTGGGGTGGGTTCAGCGGCTACGAGACGGTCGGCCGCGCCGCGTTTGGTGAAAACTCTGGCGGACTTGAGGTCGGCGAGCGCCTGCATGCGTTCGATATCCGTGAGCGGCTTCTTTTCCGCTTTGGGCGGCTGCACGTACTTCACGGGCGGCCGGTTGGTGCCGGTCGCGAGACGGTTCGTGGACGTCGCCGACGTCAGCGCGGCTTCACGTTCTTTGCCCTCGAGCAACTTGTAGGTGAGGATCATCGGCGTCTTGCGCGTGAGGTTTTCCTCGGCCTCGGCGAGAGTCTGCTTGAACTCCATCGAACGTGGCACGCCGAGCTTGGTGTCGAAAACGATCTCTCCCTCGCCGGTGATCTGGATGCGCGGCCTGTCGCCGACCATCAGGCGCGTCTTCACCTCAAGCTGTTTCTTGATGATGACACTGTTGGCGTTCGTGCTGGGCGCGAGCGAATAGGAAATCTTCTCCATGGCGGCGAGGTTGCTCCTCTTGATGCGCACGAGACGGCTGAGCCCGCCGGGAGCCACCGGTTCCAGTTCTTCGTGTACGAGGACGACCGAGTTGTTTAACTCCCACTTCGATTCGCCCTTCGGCGCAAACGACTCGATGATGAAATCCGCGACGTCGAATTTTCCCGGATCCTGCGCCACGTCTCCCTGCTGGATCAGCGCGCCTTTCGTGTCGAACACCACATCGCGTGGCTGACGAAATGGAAAGCTCGGCGGCGTTGGGGAGTTGTCGAAATACTGCAGCCCCACGCGATAGACGCCGAATGGCGGGAAGAAGCGGCCATCCTTCATCTTGCGCGTCGGTTGAAGCGCGCCGGCCGTGCGCAGCGTGAAGCCGTGCGGATTCACCGTACGCGCCGTGTAGGTCATCACACCTTGCAATATGCCAGTGTAATTCGCCTCCTGCGACTCGATGCGGATCTGGTACACATAACTTTCGCCCTCCTTGAAACCGTACTGAGAGAGGACGGGATCCGCGGCGAAGAGAGAGAGCGCAGGGAACAGCATCGCGGCAACCAGTAGGTGAAATTGGGACTTCATAGGACGACTATTTCAACGCCGAACTCAGCGTGCGGCAAGCGAGAAGTATTCACTGGCGCAGCGTTTGACGCAGCGGCTGTTTTCGCCATAATCCGCGCTGTGCATCTGGCTCATCTGCGACTCCGCGACTTCCGCAACTACGCGCGGCTGGATGCTGACTTCGCACCGGGTTTCCACCTACTCCTCGGCAACAACGCGCAGGGTAAGACGAACATCCTCGAGGCGATCTATCTGCTCGCCACGCTCCGCTCCTTCCGCGGCATCGGCTCGGCGCAGATGGTGTGTCACGGGGCGAAAGGGTACTTCGTCGGCGCCACCGTCGTCGGCCAGGCCACGCGCGAGGTGAAGATGTATTGGTCGGCTGCGGAACGGAAGCTGGCGCTCGACGGTCATCCGGTGACGCGGTTGGGCGATTACCTCGGCGTGCTGCGCGCCGTGGCCTTTTGCACGGAGGATCTGCAGCTCGTGAAGGGCGCGGCCCGCGCGCGACGACGGTTCCTCGATCTGCTTCTCGCGCAGACGCAGCCGAGCTATCTCCCGTTGCTCCAGCGTTACGCCCAAGCCCTGCGGGCTCGTAACGCTCTGCTCAAACAGCGCGCCACAGACGAGGCGTCGCTCGAAAGTTTCACCCGCGAACTGATCGTTCTCGGCAATCATCTCATCAAAGCGCGGCACGAGCTGCTCCCGCGCATCTCACCGCTCGCGCGCCTCGCCTACCGGCGCATCTCGCACGATGCCGAAGAGCTGCGCCTCGAATATCAGCCGAGTGTGAAGCAGGATTTCGCCGGCGAACTCGCACGCCAACGCGACCGCGAGCGAAGCTTCCGCGCTACGCTCATCGGCCCACACCGCGATGATCTCTCGCTGCTTCTGAACGACAAGTCCGCGGCGCAATTCGGCAGTGAAGGACAAAAACGCACGCTCGCCGTCGCGCTCAAAATGGCGCAGGCCGAGTACCTCACCGGCATCCACGGCTCGCCACCGGTGCTGCTGATCGACGACGTGATGGGCGAGCTCGACACCAAACGCCGCGCCGGACTTCTGCCGCTTCTCGAGCGCACGCACCACGCTTCCGGTCAGGTTTTCATGACCTGCACGGAAGAGAACTGGCCGCGCGAACTCGGCCGGCGGCTTCAGCGTTGGGAAGTGAAAACCGGCGCGCTCCAGCGCGTCACGGACGCCCCGCTGCCGCAGTAAACCGATTCAAGCGAGGTCGAAGAGGAGCAGTTCCGCCGCTTCCGGAACCTCGATCTCCAATCGCAGTTCGTCGGAAACAGCCGCACCATCGCCCGCCAGAAGTTCGACGCCGTTCAGCCGGATTCGTCCACGCGCGAGTTGCAACCACGCATGACGACCGGCGGCGAGAGAATGTGCGGTGCGTTCGCCTGACTTGATGCGCCCAGCGAATACACTGACATCCTGATGGATCGCCAGCGCTCCAGCGCGGCCGCCGGGCGCGGCGATAAGACAGAGATCGCCACGATCCAGCGCATTCCCAAAAGATTTTTGTTCGTAACTGGGAGCAATCTCTTTCTGCTCTGGAAAAACCCAGATCTGCAACAGGTGGACGGGGACCGTCGGCGAGTCGTTCGCTTCGCTGTGGGTGATGCCGCTGCCGGCGCTCATCCGCTGCACGTCGCCGGGACGGATCACATCGCCGTGGCCGAGGCTGTCGCGGTGGCGGATCGCGCCGGAGAGAAGGTACGTGAGGATTTCCATGTCGCGATGCGGATGCATGCCGAAACCCGCGCCGCCGGCGATATGGTCCTCGTTGATGACCCGCAGGCTGCGGAAATGCGTGTGATCCGAATCGTGATAATCGGCGAAGGAGAAAGTGTGGCGCGTGTCGAGCCAGCCGTGGTCGGCGTGGCCACGCTCGTCGGATTTGCGAAGGGTGATCATGGTGTCGCGCGGATTCCCGCGAGCCTCGGAAATCTGCGCCAATGCGTTACGCAAGCCAACGCAAAGTTGGCCGGGCCGTTTTCCTGCTTTCCTGTCTTCGCCTTAATTCGTTAGCCTACGTCATGCGGATTCTCTCTGGTATCCAACCTTCGGGCGCGCTGCATCTCGGCAACTACTTCGGCATGATGCGCCCGGCCATCGAGCTGCAGGAGTGCGGCGAGGCGTTCTATTTCATCGCCGATTATCATTCGATGACCTCGCTCTTCGACGCCGCCGTGCGCCGCAAGAACACGCTCGACGTGGCGCTCGATTTCCTCGCCTGCGGCCTTGATCCACGCCGCGCCACCTTCTGGGTGCAGTCGCACGTGCCCGAGGTCACCGAGTTGGCGTGGCTCCTCTCCACGCTCACGCCGATGGGCCTGCTCGAGCGTTGTCACAGCTTCAAGGACAAGTCCGCGAAAGGTATCCCGGTGAACCACGGCCTCTTCGCCTATCCCGTGTTGATGGCGGCGGACATCCTCCTTTTCGACTCGAACATCGTCCCCGTCGGCCGCGATCAGAAACAGCATGTCGAGGTCACGCGCGACATCGCCGTGAAGTTCAACGAACAATACGGCCAGACCTTCGTCATCCCCGAGCCGCAGATCCGCGACGAGGTCGCTGTCGTCCCCGGCATCGATGGGCAAAAGATGAGCAAGAGTTACAACAACACCATCGATATTTTTGGCGAAGAGCAAGCCACGCGGAAGAAAATCATGGGCCTTGTCATGGACAGCCGCACGCCGGCTGAGCCGAAACCCGACGCGGACAAGAATCTCGCCATCCAACTTCTCAAACTGGTGGCTCCGGTGGACGCGGCTCGCGATTTCGAGGAGCGTCTCCGCGTCGGCGGCCTCGGTTATGGCGATTTGAAGAAGGCGCTCTTCGAGCATTACTGGCAACATTTCGCCGCCGCGCGGGCGCGACGCGCTGAATTGGGAAAGAACCTCGACCACGTCCACGGCGTCCTCCGCGAAGGGGCGGGAAAAGCCCGCGCAGTCGCCGCGACCGTTCTCGCCCGCGCCAAACAAGCAAGCGGGCTGGGCTGATTATTCCTTCGTCAGCTTCAACAACGCCTTTTCCGAAAACGGGCCCGTCACTTCCGCTGGTGCTTCAGAAGCCAATCGTAGAAGGCCTGGTTGTTGTAGGTCTCGGTCCACGAATCGTGGCCCACGCCGGGATAGATGGTGAGCTTGATGTCTTCGCAGCCGAACTTCTTGAGCGCCTCGATCATCTCCTCGGATTTCTTCAACGGCACGGCCGTATCCTTGTCGCCGTGAAAGGCCCAGATGGGAAGTTCCTTCAAAGCCGCAGCTTTCTTGGGATCGCTCAGGCGGAAGAGGACCGTATCACCGCCGCCGCAGATCGGCGCGATGGCCGCGAAACGCTCCGGGTGGGCGGTGCCGAGGCTCCACGTGCCGTAACCGCCCATCGAGAGGCCGGTGAGATAAACGCGCGTGGTGTCCACTTTGTGGGTGGCGATGATGTCGTCAAGCAATGCGAGCAGTGTGTCATTTTCCCAGCGCTGGCCGGTGAGCACTTGTGGCGAGACGACGATGAACGGGAAGTCGGGGCGATCCTTCACGAGCTTCGGCGGACCGTGCTTCGCGACGAGCCAGACATTCGTGCCGCGCTCGCCAGCGCCGTGCAGGAAGAGGAGCAGCGGCCATTTCTTCGCGGCCTTGGCGTCGTAACCTTTGGGTAGGAATAGGAGATAATTAGCCTTGAGATTCTTGGTGAGCGAGGGCTCGAAGGTTTTGGTTTGTTGGACGTTGTCCGGTTGCTGGGCGTTGGTGCCTTTAGGGATAACGAAGGTGCAGAGAAGGGCGGCGAGGAGGCAGTGGGTTGTTTTCATACGATCAGGGAGGTCACATCAGTTTGAGCTTCGGTAAATCCTGAGAATCCACGAGGCCGACGGGTTCCTTCTTCGCGTTGATGACGATGAGGTCGTCGATGTTCCGAGTGTTGAATATCTGCAACGCCTCGACCGCGAGCGCGTCCTCGCGGATGCAGATGGGATTGCGCGTCATCACCGCCGAGAGCGGCTGGGCCAGCACGTGGTCGTCGTCGGCCATGCGACGACGAAAATCGCCATCAGTGAAAACGCCGGCGAGCTTGCCGCGCTTGTCCACTACGCAGACGCTGCCGGACTTGGCGCGGGTCATCACGAGCAGCGCTTCCTTCACGGAGAGCGTTTGCGGAGCGATGGCGTTGCGCGCGCCGGCCCGCATGATGTCCCGCACCTGCAGGAGCAACGCGCGGCCGATGGCGCCGGAGGGATGGTACTTGGCGAAGTCATTTTTCTTGAAGCCGCGCGCCTCGAGCACAGCCATCGCGAGAGCGTCGCCGAGCACGAGCATCGCCGTGGTGCTGGCAGTGGGGGCGAGGTTGAAAGGACACGCCTCCTTCGGCACGCGCACGTTCAACACGACGTCGCTGAGCCGGCCGAGCGAGGATTTCGGCGCGGCGGTCATCGAGATAATCTTCACGGCGAAACGCTTGAGCGCGGGCAACAAGTTCACCAACTCTTCCGTCTCGCCGGAATAGCTCAAGGCCAGCACCACATCGCCGTCACTCACGATGCCGAGGTCGCCGTGCAACGCATCCACGCTGTTCAACACCACGCTGGTGGAACCGGTGCTCGTAAGTGTGGCGGCGATCTTCTGGCCGATGTTGCCCGATTTACCGATGCCGATGACGACCACTTTGCCGCGCTGGCGCAAAGCCGCGACGATCAGTTCGATCGCGCGCTCGAACTCGCCGTCCAACCGAGCACGCACAGCGCGCAGTCCGGCCAGTTCGATGTCGAACACTCTCCGGGCTTGGGCGAGGTGGCTCATCGCATCAGTCGGAATTCGGATAAGAGCCGAGCACTTTCACGAAGGTGCAGTGCTTGCCCAGTTCGGTGATGGCGCGGGCCACGCGGCGATCCTCGGCGTGCCCCTCGCAATCCACGAAGAAGAAATATTCCCACGCCTTCCGCCGACTCGGACGCGACTCGATTTTGGTCATGTTCAACTTTGCACGACGGAACGGCGCGAGCGCTTGATGCAACGCGCCGACGTGATGGTGGATGCTGAACATCAAACTCGTGCGATCCTCGCCGGTGGGCGGGGCGCACTTGCGGCCGAGCACGAGGAAACGCGTGGCGTTGGCCGCGCTGTCTTGGATATCGGACTCGAGGATGTTCAGTCGATAACGCTCGGCGGCAAGCGCGCCGGCGATGGCGGCGGCCTTGCGATCTTTCGCCGCCAGCTCGGCCGCGCGCGTGGTGGAGGAGGCCTCGACGATCTCGGCATGCGGCAGATGCCGTTGCACCCAGCCGCGACATTGGGCGAGGGCCTGCGGATGTGTGTAAAGCTTCTTGATCTGCGCACGGGCACCGCGACTCATCAGACAGTGCTGAATGGGCGTGACGATCTGGGCGACAATCTTCAACTCGCTCTCCACGAACATATCGAGCGTGTGCGTGACGACGCCCTCGGTGGAATTCTCGACCGGCACCACGCCATAATCCGCGCAGTTCTTGGCGACCTCGGTGAACACATCGCCGATGGTTTTTTGCGCGGCGTAATTCAGACTCGTACCGAATCGGCGGATGGCCGCCTGATGCGTGTAGGTCGCCTCGGGCCCGAGATAAGCGATGGTAAGCGTCTTCTCCAGCGAGAGAGCGCTGGACATCACTTCGCGATAAATGGCCCGGAGCGACTCGCTGGTGATGGGGCCTTTGTTCAGCTTCGCAATCCGCTCGAGCACGACGCGCTCGCGGTGCGGCGCGTAAATCTCCTCGCCTGCCTTGAGCTTGATGGCTCCGATCTCGAGAACGTGTTTCGTGCGCTCGTTCAACAGCGCGACGATCTTCGCGTCGAGTTGGTCGATGGACTTGCGATGCTCTTGGAGGCTCATGGAAATTAGCCTTTATTTTCGGGCGCAGCCGCAGTCTCCACCGGCGCGACGGTCATCTGGCTCATGTCCACCTCGGCCAGTGCTTCCGGCGGCGCCGTGGCCAGACCGGGATCGGCGGTGACGAGCGACTCGGGTTTCTGCACTTGGATGCGGCGCAACTCGTCAGCGGCCGGCATCTCTTCGAGTGAACGCAAGCCGAAGTATTCGAGGAACTGCGGCGTGGTGCTGTACAACGAGGGGCGGCCGACCACTTCAGCTTTGCCGGATTGCTCGACAAGATCGCGTTCGAGCAGCGTTTGCATCACGCCGTCCACCGCCACGCCGCGGATTTGTTCGATCTCGGCGCGCGTGACCGGCTGGCGGTAAGCGATGATGGCGAGCGTCTCGAGCGCGGGCTGCGAGAGGCGCGTCGGGCGCTGCTTCTGTCCGACGAGTGTGCGGATCCACGACGCGAATTCCGGCTGGCTCACGAACTGCCACGAGCCGGCGACGCAGACGAGCCGGTAGCTGCGCGCGGCGTGCTCGTGCTCGCGGACCAGCTCCTCGAGCGCGGCCGTGATGGCTTCCTGCTTGGTTTTCTTGAGCGAACGCGCGGCCTCTTCCTCGGCCTGCTCGGCGGTCTGCGCGAGCAGCTCCTGCAGTTCCTTCGGGCTCATCGGCTTCTGGGCCGAAAAGAGGACGGCTTCCAAAATGTTCTTCAGTTCCATTGTCAATTCACGGGGTCGGCGCGACGTTCTCCATCGCGCTGGACACAGGTTCAGGGGGCGCAGTCTCAGCGGGCGACTCGGGCGGCGCCGGCCGGATTTCAATCTCGGCAAACGGCTCGGGCTGTTCGATGACCAGTTGGCCCAGGCGGATCAACTCGAGCATGGCGAGAAAGGTGACGACCACTTCGCCCCGGCTCGTCGCGGCCGCGAACAAATCGGAGAACTTCACCTGCGCGCGGGTCTGGACGAGCGCGCGGATGGACTCGATCTTCTCGCCGACGGTCCATTTGTCCTCGTACACGTCGCGCGCCTCCTGCGCGGTGAAGCGTTTGAGGATGACGTTGACCGCGTTGACGAGATCGAACACGGAGACCGCCGCGCGCGGCGCTCGGCTTTCGCTGGTGAACTCGGGTTTGCCGGGCAGTCGCGGATAGATGTCTTCCTGCGCGCTCTCGCGTTCCTGCAACTGCACGGCGGCGTCCTTGAATTTCTTGTACTCGACGAGCCGGCGGATCAGCTCCCAGCGCGGGTCTTCCTCCTCCTCCTCGCCCTCGGCCACCGCCTGCTGCTCGACGGGGAGCAGTTCGCGGCTCTTGATGTACACCAGCGTGGAAGCCATCACGAGGAATTCGCCGGCGACCTCGAGGTCGAACTCACGCATCAGCTCGATGTACTCGATGAACTGCGTGGCGATCTTGGTGAGGTTGACCTGATGGATGTCCACCTCCTCCTTCTTCACGAGGTAGAGCAAGAGGTCGAGGGGCCCCTCGAAGATCTCGAATTTGACTTTGTATTCCGACATGGCGCGCGCGAGCGACGGCCCACGAGTCGCGGCGATTAAAGGCGAGCATTGCGCCTTTGGCAACGCCCAATGCACGGCGATTCCTCCTTCTCCGCGATTGAAAAATCGGACGCACCGGCGTAGGTAGCAGGCGTGAAGATCATCACCGACGCCCGCTGCACGGAGTATCATCAAGCCGGCCATCCCGAACGGCCGCAGCGCGTGGCGAAGACCGTCGAACGGCTCAAGACGCAAAAGGAGATCGCGCTGGAATGGGCCGAACCGCTGGTCGTCCAGGACGCCGCGATTCTCCGCGCGCATACCATCGAACATCTGCACGGCGTGCAGATCGCGTCCGAGCCGTTTGACGCCGACACGCCGAACCATCCGAAGATCGCGGAGCACGCGCGGCGTGCCGTCGGCGGCGCGTTGCACGCACTGAAAATCGCGCGCGAAGGAGGCCAAGCTTTCAGTCTGCTGCGGCCGCCGGGCCATCACGCCACACGCGACCGTTCGATGGGTTTTTGCTATCTGAATTCCATCGCCATCACCGTGCTCGCTGCACGCGCGGCGGGCGTGAAGCGTGTGGCCGTGTTCGATTTCGATGTGCACCACGGCAACGGCACCGAGGCGATTCTGCACAAACAGGAAGGGTGCGCGTTCTTTTCAATCCACCAGTTTCCGGCTTATCCGGGATCAGGCCAGAAGAGCTTTGATAACTGCCACAACTACCCGGTCGCGCCGAACGCGCCGCGCGAAGTGTGGCGGAAGGAGGCTGAGAAAGCGCTGGCGGACTTGAAGGCTTTCAAGCCCGATCTCCTCGGCGTGTCGGCGGGGTTCGACGCGTACAAGCGCGACCCACTCTGCCAGCAGCAACTCGAGACGGAGGATTTCCAGTGGGTGGGTGAATCGCTGCGGAAACTGGGCGTGCCGTTCTTCAGCACGCTCGAAGGGGGCTACAGTAGTGACCTTCCGGAACTGGTGCTGGCTTATCTGAAAGGCGTGACGGGCAAGTGAGGCGTCGCGACACGTCGCCGCAACGTGGCGAGTGATTGAAGCCGAACTTCGTTCGATGCATCCGTTGCCGGCGGATGCCGGCCTCGGTCTTTGGGAATCAACCGCGCTTAATTTTCGGCCGGAGGAGGATGACTTTCTTCTCGGAATCTTCGATTTCGACAGAGTGGGTCTCGATGTCGGGGTCGTCCTTGAGGGTGCTGTGGACGATACGGCGGTCGAAAGCGCTTAGCGGTTCCAGTTCCACGACGTCGCCCCAGCGGCGGACTTTTTCGGCGGCTTCCTGAGCTTTCTTCACCAGTGCATCTCGGGATTGGGTGCGATAGCCGCCGACATCCACGGTCACTTTCGGCGACGTTTTATCCTTCTGAAAAAGGATGCGGTTGGTGATGTACTGGAGGTCGGTGAGCGTCTGGCCTTGGCGGCCGATGAGGCGTCCGGCGTCCTCGCACTGGATCTCGAGCAGCGGGCCGTCGTCGAGCGTCTGCTCGAGGATGGTGGCGGGGAAGCCGAGTTTCAGGAGCATCTCCTCGAGGATTGGTTTGGCAGGGCTGGACATAATACGATTCGTGTTTTGTTCGCCGGTCAGATTATTTCTTCTTGGCCGTCGTGGCAACCGCATTGCTATGGGGCGTGCTGGTCTTGGTGAGCTTCATCTGGGCGATGGTGAGCAGGTTCTGGACGGTCCAGTAGAGCGTGAGACCGGCGGAGAAGTTGTAGAGGAACACCATGAACATGAGCGGCATGTACTTCATGATCTTCTGTTGCATCGGATCCATGCCCGGCGAAGGCGGCGTGAGACGGGCCTGCCAGATCATCGTGACGCCCATCAGCAGCGGCATCGGGTTGATGGGAAATCCGGCGAGATGCGCCACGGTGTCGCCCTGCGAGAGGTCGCAGGCCCAGAGGAATTGCGCGCCGCGCAGCTCGATGGCGCTTTGGAGCATCGTGTAGAAACCGAAGAAGACGGGAATCTGCAGGAGCATCGGCAGGCAGCCGCCGAGCGGACTCACTTTGTTCTCCTTCATGAACTCCATCAACTTCATGTTCATCTTGCGGGAGTCGTCCTTGTACTTTTCCTGCAACGCCTTCATCTGCGGCTGCAGCTCGGCCATCCGCTTCATCGACTTGGTGCTGGCGTTGGTGAGTGGCCAGAAGACGAGCTTGATCATGATGGTGATGGCCACGATGGCCCAGCCGTAGGAGAAACCCCACGCAGCGAGACCGTTCATCGAGAGCAGCAGGGCTTTCGCCACCCAGCCGAACCACGTACCGAAGTTCATCACCTCGTCCAGGTTCTGCTTCAACTGAAGCCCGAGCCGCGCGATGGTGTTGTATTCCTTCGGGCCAGCGTACAGCGTGAGCTGGTGCTCCAGTTTCTCGCCCGGCTTCAGCACGGTCGCCGTGTAACCAAACGCAGCCTGATAACCAAACGGCTTGGCAACCGCCTTCGGCTCGGCGATTTTCTCGGCGGCGGTCGGCTCGGGCAAATCCACTTTGCGCGCAACCAAACGCGGTGCGCCGTCCCGCGGCACAGCGGTCATCGTGAAGAATTGGTTGTACACCGCGCCCCACGCGGCGTTCGTGCCGATGCTGGAGAACTCCTCGCGCGGTGTGCCCGGGAAACAGCCCATCGTGCGATTGGCGAACCACGATTGATCCACGAGTTGCACGGTTTTTCCATCGCTCTGCATCAGGCCCATCAACAGACCGTCGTCGTATAAGCTCAGTGGTGTGGAGGTGCCGAGCACCCACTCATGCGCGCCGATGGCGACCGGCGCGGCGGCAGTGTTCGCAATGCGCGCGGTGGCGACGAGTTGGTAATTCGTGCCCAGCGCGAAATCGTGCACGAGCTGCAGGCCGTTGGTCAGCGTCTTCTCCGCGCGCACGCCGTTCGTCGTCAACGTGAGCGTGAAAGGCTGGCCATCCTGCAACTCCGGCGCGCCAATCAGCGTAAGCGCCGACACGGGCGCTTTCACATTGAGCGCCGCGTAACCGGCGGCTTGCTGCTTCTCCTTCGTGCGGCGGCCGACATCGGCGGGGTACTTGAGCAACTCGACCTGCTTCAAACCGCCGCCGTGCGAAGTGAACGTGTAACGCGCCCACTCATTCGTCAGCACAATGGTCTGCTCTGGCGCGCTCGGCTTGGCGATGACCACAGCGACCGTGCCGTTCGTGGTCGGCGGTTTCACGATGGCCACATTGGTCCCGACGGCGTTCGTGGCCGCCCGGTTCGTCGCGCCGACATGTTGTTCGGTCGGGGGCGGAAGCGGCTTCGGCGGGTAGAGCTTGTTCACCAGCGGGAACCAGAGAACGAGCAGCACGACGGAAACAACAACGACGATGATGGCTTTGCGGTCCATTTGAAAAATCAGCAGTGTGAATCCGCACCGACGCGGAGCGGTTCAGATTGGAGTGTGGGGTTTTGGATCTCGAAGTTTGCCGGCGGCACGGGATCGTGACCGCAACCGCCCCACGGATGGCA
>SIAT01000029.1 GCA_009691645.1 Pedosphaera sp.
GAAACTGGACAAGGCGGGCATCGCCGTCTCCACCGGTTCAGCTTGCGCGAGCGGCCAGGAAGCGCCGAGCCATGTGTTGAGTGCGATGGGTTATTCGCCGGCGGAGGCCGCGCGCGCGCTGCGTTTCAGCAGCGGTCCGGAGACGACGGAGCAAGAGTGGGATTCACTGCGCGCCGCTCTGGAAAAGATCGCGGGCACGATGAACGCGCGCTGAACGACGGCACGAAAATTCGCTTTCCGCCCCAAACGCGCATTGTCATTCTCCAAGCGAATGGCGCCGACCCACACCTGTCCCTGCCAGCATTGTGGCCAACCGCTGGCTTTCCCGCCGGAGATGCTCGGGCAGGAAGCCGGTTGTCCGCATTGCGGCGCGGCGACGTTGTTGCACGATCCGACGGTCGGCGCGCCCACCACCGAGTCGCCGCCGGAGCATTCGTGGTTTTATAATCTCGCAGGGGAAACGCACGGGCCAGTGGTGGAGTCAGCCTTGTCGGCGATGATTGCGTCGAGCCAGTTGCCGGCCGAGACGTGGGTGTGGGCTGAAGGGGGAGCGGACTGGCGTCCAGCCAACGAGATCGTTTGTTTCCAAGTCGCGCCGCCGCCAATTCCGCCCAAGATCCCGCCGAAGATTTCAAGCAAAGGAAACGGTTTGTCGTCCGGCAGTCTGGGTCAGATTGCCGCGCGGTCGAACGGTGGGCCGGCACAGTTCCGTCCGATCGGTTCCTCTTCCCCAGTCAGTTCGGCTCCCGTTTCCTCCACGTCACTCGCGGCACCCGTGTCGAATTTCAAACCCGTCGGTGGCGGTGGTGGCGCGTTCGCATCGATCAACAGTTGGCGGTGGTTGAAGTTGGCGGGCAGCGCGCTCGTGGTTCTCCTTGTCGTGGGCGGCATCGTGGTGAAGGTGGTTTGGAAGTCGGGACTGCTCGCCAAGGCACCGGCGCTGGCGAAGATTTTCGGCGGTGGCACTTCTTTGGGGGACGAAGTGCAGAATTACCTCACGTTCCGCGACCAGCAGATCAACACGGTGAACCAAGCGACGTCGACGATGCCGGGCGGTCTTTTCACGCCGCCGGCTGCGCTGGCCGCGACGTTGGAGCGCTCGGTCATCCCAGCCTTCGAGACATCGTTGCGGGCATATCAAAATTACCGAGTGAAGGACGCCGAGTTGCTGGCGGTGAAACAAATCGAAATCGCTGTGACGCAGCAGCGGATTCAGGCTTACAGAGCGTTGTCCGAAGCCTGCAAGCAGCAGAATCGGCAGCAGATTCAGTCGTCGCAAAGGGAGTTGAACCAGGCCCAGCAGCGGGAGCGGGAAGTGCAGAACAAGCTTCGCGAGATCGGCAACAAGGCGGGACTGAACATCATGTTCCGCCCGTTTTGATTGAGCTGCGGCTTAACGTTTCTGACCGAGCCAAAGAAGGACGATGGGCACGGCGAGGCCGAGCACGATGGCGAGCCAGACGTGCCACTGCGGGCGTGTGCTTTTGAAGGCGAGCACGATGCCCATCACGATGGCGAGCGTGGCGAGGATGGCCATCGCGACGACGAGCACTTGGAAGAGTTTCGGTGACGGTTGCTTGAACTCACCTTCCTTCGGATAAATCTGCTCCACATGAACGAACCGGAGCTTTTGCAGCAGCGTCTCGGCTTCGCTCGGATGCTTGGCGCGCTGGGGGTTCACGGTCTGATACCAACCGGTGAAGATGTAGAAGAGCAGCATCGGCGCGAAGAAACAGCCGAGGTAGAGATGGGCGCGGCGAAGGAGTTTCACGGGCGCTTGCCTTTGGTCGGCATGGCGTCGGGCTCGGGGATGAGAATCTTCTGGCCGACCACGAGCCGCTCCGGTCTCAAGCCGGGATTGGCGGCCATCACCTGACTGTAGGTGACGGATTTCTTGCCCTGCTTTTTGAACTCCGCGTTGTAGGCGCCGATGATGGCCAGCAGCGACTCGCCCTGCTCAATGGCGTGCTCGAAACCTTTCACCGGCACGGGCGGCGGAATGTGGGTCGTGTTCGTGTCGGCGGGCAACTTCGGCCGCGTGAACGTGCCGCCGCTGGTGAGCGTCTTCGCCATCTTCGCCATTTCGTTTAGAATCAACTCACGGTCGGCGAGGCGTTTCTTGTCCAACTCGGCGAGCTTGTCGACGAGATCCTTGATGGCAGCACGCGTGGCGTAATTCGTGCCGGCGCGCTGGACGGATTGATCGGTCTCTTCGCGCAAGGTTTTCAACTCGACGGCTACTTCACCGAGGCGCTTCTGGAAAAGGGTCTGCGCAGTGATGAGATCCTCGAGTGTGGCGGCGATCTTCTCGAGCTTCTCCTCGGTCTCGGGCAACTCAGGCAAAATGCTTTTGGGCGTGCCCTTTTTCTTCGGCAACGTTTTCGGCGCGTCATTCGTTTGGCTGCTCGGCAACGGTTCTTTCTTTGGAACCGTTTCTGCGGGCGCGTTTTCCTTGGGCTCCGGTTTCTCGATAGGAGCGTCTTTCGGATCCGTCTTGGGCACTGGCTCTTTCTTTGGCTCGGTGGGCGGCGTGTCCTGCGCGGACAAAATCAACGCGGCACCGAGGCCGATGGCGAGCAACAGATAGATAAATCCTCCGCGGTTCATCCCGCAAAACTAGAAAGCGATCGCACCGATGGCAAGCGGCGATTTCGCGTGCGGGCATTTTACGCTTTGTTCGGCGCCCGCCGGACGTAGGCTTGGGCCGTGACGATCCTCGAAGTCATCCAGCGCAGTGCCGACTATCTCGCCAAACACGGCGTGGACTCGGCGCGTCTCCAGTCGGAGCTGCTGCTGGCGCATGTGCTGCGCGTGCCGCGGATGCGGCTCTACCTCGAGTTCCAGCGCTTGCTGGCCGAGCCGGAACTGGCGGCGCTGCGCGAATTGGTGAAACGCCGCGGCCGGCGCGAGCCGTTGCAGCACCTTGTCGGATCGGTGTCGTTCTGCGGTTTTGAATTGGCGGTGAACCATCACGTGCTCGTGCCGCGGCCGGAGACGGAGCAGCTTGCGGAAGCGGCGTGGAGTTTTCTTTCGACCCCCGATCAACAGGCGCCAATCGCGCTCGATCTCTGCACGGGCAGCGGTTGTCTCGCCATCGCCCTCGCGATGAAGTGTCCGCGTGTGGTGATCCACGCGGCGGATCTCTCGCCGGAGGCGTTGACGGTCGCGCGCGCAAACGTGGAGCGCCACGGCGCGGCGGCGCGAGTGACTTTCCATGAAGGCGATTTGTTCGCACCGCTGCCGGTGGAGTTGAAGTTCGACCTCATTGTCTCGAATCCGCCGTACATCCCCACGGGCGAGATCGCGGTGCTCGAACCGGAAGTGCGCGACCACGATCCACGCGCGGCGCTGGATGGCGGCGGGGATGGGCTGGTTTTCTACCGGCGCATCGCGACGGAGGGCGCGTCCCGGCTGCGTTCCGGCGGGCGGTTGATGGTGGAGTTTGGCGATGGACAAGCGGAGGCGCTGCAGCGGCTCTTCACTTCGTCGGGCTGGCAGGTGCGCGAGATTCTGTCGGATTTGGACGGCCGACTGAGAATCATGATTGCGTCCGTCGTGGGTTCGTGAAATAAGCTCAGCCGTCAGATAGTATCTTCAAGTTGTATGGATAGTTTGTTGATCAAGGGAGGCGTGCCGTTGCACGGCGAAGTGGAAATCAGCGGGGCGAAAAACGCCGTGCTGCCGATCATGGCCGCGACGTTGCTCACGGCCGAGACGTGCGTGATCCGCCATGTGCCAGGTCTCTCCGACGTGAAATTCATGGGCCAGATACTTTCCTCGCTCGGTGCCGAGGTGAAGTTCGATGGCGACACGCTCACCGTCCGCGCGGCGAAAATCAAACCCTTCGGGGACTACGAGCTGATCCGCCAAATGCGCGGCTCAGTCTGCATCCTCGGCCCGCTGCTCAGCCGGCTGCGCAAGGCCACCGTGTCGTTGCCCGGCGGCTGCGTGATCGGCGCGCGGCCGATTGATCTGCATCTGAAGGGGCTCAAAGCGCTCGGGGCGAAAATCTCCATCGAGAACGGCTACGTTCGCGCCACCACCCCGAAACTGGCCGGTGCGGAACTTTTCCTCGGTGGCCGCCTCGGCCCTACCGTGCTCGGCACGGCGAACGTGATGATGGCCGCGACTCTCGCCGATGGCGTCACGGTCATTCATAGCGCCGCGTGCGAGCCGGAGGTGGTGGACTTGGCGAGTTTCCTCAACGCGATGGGCGCGAAGATTGTCGGGGCCGGCAGTCCGACTCTCACCATCACCGGCGTCGAACAGTTGCACGGCGCGCATCACGAAGTGATTTCCGACCGCATCGAGGCCGCCACCTTTGCCATCGCCGCCGCCGCGACGAACGGCGAGGTGACGCTGCGTGGCGCGCGCGGCGACCATCTGCACGCCGTGCTCGATAAGTTGCGCGAGGCGGGCGTGAAGGTGGAGCGCAGCGGCACCTCGCTTGTCGTTCGTCGCAATGGCCGGCTCAAGCCGGTGGATGTCACCACGCTTCCCTACTCCGGTTTTCCCACCGACGTACAGGCGCAGATGATGGCGTTGATGTGTCTCACGCCGGGCATCAGCATCATCACCGAGCGTATTTTCGAGAACCGTTTCATGCACGTGCCGGAGTTGTGCCGCCTCGGCGCGGACATCGCCGTCGAAGGGCCGAGCTGCATTGTGAAGGGCGGCCTGCCGCTCAGCGGCGCGCCGGTGATGGCCAGCGATCTGCGCGCTTCGGCCGCGCTTGTCATCGCGGGCCTCGCTGCGAAAGGCGCGACGCAGGTGAATCGCATTTACCATCTCGACCGCGGCTACGAGAAGCTCGACGAGAAGCTCAAGCGGCTCGGTGCCCGCATCGAGCGCGTGCCGGAAAGCTGAGCGCGCCGAATTTCCGCTTGGCGTCAGTGAGGGTGCTGGTTACTGTCTGCCAACGTAGAAACCCGCCGCTCCATGAACGTCATTTTTAATTGTTTGCATTGCCAGCAGGAGCTTGAAGGTGAGGACACGTGGGCGGGCGAGATCATCGAATGCCCCTCGTGCAAAAAGGAAGTGATCGTTCCGGGCGCGGCTGGCCCAGCAGTTTCAGTTTCGATGGAAGAGACCGCCCCGTCTCCGTCCCAGTCCTCCCCCGAGCCTTCTGTGCCCGCTGCATCGGCCGAGTCGGTGGTGGAAGCGGATTTCGTTTTCAAACCCACAGGCGGCACCTCGGACGAAATCCGCAAGCCATTCGTTCGTTCATTCGAAGCGGTGGCCAAAGGCGACAAAAAGGTCGCGATCAAAACCGTGCGGCGTGAGGATTGCCGGAAGGATGGCAACGACTGCTTCGATGAGGTCGTGAGTGGATTCCTTCAGCAGATTGCCCATGAGGATCTGATCAGCATCAGCCCGATTCACTATAGTTATCCGGGCAAGGAGCCGGGCCATATCTTCGAGGACTACGGCGTGGTGATCGTGTTCAAGCAGTAACCTCAGCCGAAGAGGTCCAACTGCGGCGGCGGCTCGAGCTGCTGCAATTTCTCCCGCTCCGCGCGCTGGCGTCCGGCGTGGCGCACGTTGCCTTCGGGCGTCAATTCGCTCTCCTCGAGATTTCGCAAAATCACCTTCGCACGCTCGACGACTTCTTTGGGCACACCGGCGAGTCGCGCCACTTGGATGCCGTAGCTCTTGTCCGTGCCGCCGGCGACAATCTTGCGTAGGAAAACAATCTGATCGTTCCACTCGCGCACAGCCACGTTGAAGTTCTGCACGCGCGCGAGTCGGCCGGCCAACTCGGTCAGCTCGTGATAATGCGTGGCGAAAAGAGTCTTGGCGCCGATGACGTTGTGCAGATGCTCCACGATGCTCCACGCGAGGGAGAGGCCGTCGAACGTGCTCGTGCCGCGCCCGATTTCGTCGAGGATCACGAGGCTGCGCGCGGTGGCGTTGTTGAGGATGTTCGCCGTCTCGCTCATCTCCACCATGAACGTGCTCTGCCCGCGCGCGAGGTCGTCGCTCGCGCCGATGCGCGTGAAGATGCGGTCGGTCAAATCAATCCGCGCCGCCGCCGCCGGCACGAACGCTCCCGTGTGTGCGAGCAATGCGAGCAACGCCACCTGCCGGATGTACGTGCTCTTGCCCGCCATATTTGGCCCGGTGATGAGCGCAATCTGCTGCGTGGTGACGTCCAGCATCGTGTCGTTCGGCACAAAGCGTTCTTCGATCAACGCTTGATCGAGCACGGGATGCCGGCCGTCGCGGATCTGAATTACGCCTTCCTCGCCGACCTGTGGACGGCAGCAATCATAAAGCCGCGCCATCTCGGCGAACGCGGTCAGCACGTCGAGCTGCGCGAGCGCATCGGCTGTCTGCTGGATGTCGCGCAAGTGCGCCAACACCGCTTCGCGCACGCGGAGGAAGAGCGCGTACTCGAGTTTCATGCTGCGCTCTTCGGCGCCGAGAATCTTGCCCTCCATCTCCTTCAGTTCGGGCGTGATGAACCGCTCGCCGTTCGCGATAGTCTGTTTGCGGATGTAATGCGCCGGCACCTTGTCGAGATTCGCCCGCGTCACTTCGATGTAGTAACCGAACACGGCGTTGAAGCGCACCTTGAGCGAACTGATGCCGGTGCGCTCGATCTCGTCCTGCTGCAGTTGGGCGATCCACTCCTTGCCATCGCGCGTGGCGTGGTGCAGTTCGTCGAGTGCGTCGTCGAAGCTGTCGCGGATTAACCCGCCTTCCTTCACCGCCAGCGGCGGTTCATCCACGATGGCACGAGCGATGAACGCGACCAACTCGGGCAACTCAGCGAGCTGTGTGGCCAGTTCGGCAAGCAAACTGGGGCGGTGAGATTCCGGATGAAGCGCGTCGTGCAACGCGGGCAACTCTGCGGTTTCGGCGCGTGAAGGAGTCCGATCCATCGCCGCAAGCATTTCGCGCAGCGCCGGAATCTGTTCCAACGCGAGCCGCAGCGCGAGCAGGTCGCGCGCGTTGCCGGAGCCGACGGAAAGCCGACTGAGTGTCCGCTCGAGGTCGCGCACCTCGCCGAGTTGCGCGCGGAATTGGCCGAGAGTGGCCGGGTTCTCGATCCATGTTTGCACGGCATCCTGTCGCCGGCGAAGTGGCGCAACGGTCGCGAGCGGTTGCGTGAGCCAGTCGCGCAGGCGTCGCGCGCCCATCGGGGTGACGGTGCGGTTGAGCGCGCCGTAGAGCGAAGTGTTCCTCGGCGCGTCGCGGCGGAGCGGTTCAAGGATTTCTAAATTCCGCAGCGTGGTGCCGTCGATCACGAGGTAATCGCGGCGTTCGTAAGTGGTGAGGCGGGTGAGGTGCGCCACATCGCGGCGGAGATGGTGCGTGAGATAATGCAGGGCGCCACCGGCGGCACCGATGGCGGCGGGGCGATCCTTCAGTCCGAAGCCGTCGAGCGAGGCGACTTTGAAATGGTCGCGCAGCGTGAACACGGCCGTCTCCGGCGCGAACACCCAGTCGTCGTGGCCGCTGGCGATGACGGGCAGGGGCTGCAGCAACGCGCGGAGCGATTGCGCTTCGGCAGGGTAGATCAATTCCGCGGGGCGCAGCCGTTCCAGTTCCGTGAGCAGCGCCGTGTCGTTCTCCAGTTCGGTGGCTTTGAAATCGCCGGTGGTGAGATCCACGAGAGCGAGGCCGAAGGATTTGCCGTTCGCGCAGACGGCGGCGAGGAAGTTGTTCCGCTCGGCGGCGAGCAGGCGTTCATCGAAGTGCGTGCCCGGCGAAAGAATCTGCGTGACCTCGCGCTTCACGAGTTGGCCGGCCCGCGCTTCTTCCATCTGATCGCAGACGGCGACCTTCTTGCCGGCACGGAGCAAGCGGGCGATGTAACCGTTGAAGGCGTGGTGAGGGATGCCGCACATCGGGACCACGCCGCGCTTGGTGAGAGCGACGTTGAGGAGTTGCGCGCCGACTTGCGCGTCCTCAAAAAACATCTCGTAAAAATCGCCGAGACGGAAGAGCAGCAGCGCGTCTTTTGGCAGCTCGCTCTTGATGCGGCGGTACTGCGCCATCATCGGCGTGAGTTGTGTCTCGGTCGACATCGGCGCGAGTGTTCGGAGAGCTCGCGCGGAATTCAACAGATTTCCGACGACGTGTTCGGTGTGAGATTTTTTGAAATACTTCTGGTCAACACGATGTGTGAGGGCTACAACTCCCGCGTCCCGACGGATATTTCAGATGACCCATCGAGGTCAAAATTGTGAGAGGGGGTGACTTAAAATGACTGCTAAGAAAAAAGCTGCTGCCAAGAAACCTGCTGCCAAGAAACACGCTGCGAAGAAGAAGAAGTAACCTCTCTTCGATTGAGGACGCCAGTCTCGGCCTAGTGCTGGGGCTGGCGTCTTGCTTTTCACGCCGGTTTCCGTTTCCCTCGCACGCATGGCCACGTTGGTTTTCGATATCGAGACGTCCCAGCTCCCGTTGGAAAATTTCGACGAGACGCAGCAGGAATATCTTTTTCGCGAAGCGGGAAAACTGGAAGATCCCGTCGCGCGCGAAACCAAACGCGCGGAGATCCAGCGTCAGTTCAACCTCTGGCCCTTCACCGCGCAAGTGGTCTGCCTCGCGATGCTGAATGCCGACACCGCGCGCGGCCAGGTACTCTTCATCGCGGACGATTGCGAGGCGCCCGCCACGCCCGGGTCGGTGGAGTTTGTGCCGTGCGCGGACGAAACGGAACTGCTCGCGCAGTTCTGGGAGGCGTCGAAGAAGTTCAACCGCATCGTCACTTTCAACGGGCGCGGGTTCGACGTGCCGTTTCTTTATCTGCGTTCTGCGGTGCTGAACGTCCCCATCACGCGCAAGGATTGGCTCGGCTACCGTTATCAGATCGAGCCGCACTGCGATCTGGCGGAGCAGTTCACTTTCTACAATGTGAGCGGGCGCGACGGCGCGGCGCGCAAGTTCAACCTCGATTTCTACTGCAAGGCCTTCGGCATCGAGTCGCCCAAAAGTCACGGCGTGACCGGCATGGATGTGAATGACCTGATGGCGCAGGGCCGTTACCACGAGATCGCCGAGTACTGTTTGCGCGACGTGCGCGCGACGGTGGATCTCTACAAGATCTGGAGGGACCGGCTTGCGGGAGTGAAGTGAGCGGTCCGCTTTTGCGGCGAAACTTTGCGCGCGGCAAACTTCCGCTTGTCAGTGGCCGGAAACGCGTTCTACATTGGGCCGTGGCTGTGAAAGCATTCCGCCAAGGAGCCCGTCCGCAATCACCCGACGCACCCGTCGCTTTTCGGCCATCCAATCCCAATCATCCACACGTGAAGAACTTCATCCTCGATACCAACGTCCTCCTCCACGATCCAAACTCGATCCTCAATTTCCAGGACAACAACGTCCACATCCCGATCGAGGTGATCGAGGAGGTGGACCGTTTCAAGCGTGAATCGTCCGAGTTGGGCCGAAATGCCCGCACCATCTCGCGGATGCTCGACGGGTTCCGCGTGCAAGGCCATCTGAACAAGGGCGTGACGCTCCCCAACGGCGGCACGCTGCGGATCCTCATCCCCGGTCCGGACGAAGCGGTGATCCCGGCGCTCGATTCGCGCGTGGTGGATAATCAGATCCTCGCCATCGCGCTCGCTGTGCAGAAAAAGCAGCCGAAGATGAAGGCCGTCCTCGTCTCCAAGGACATCAATCTGCGCATCAAAGCCGACGCGCTCGGCCTCGCTGCTGAGGATTACGAGAGCGACCATGTCCGGTTGCAGGACCTCTACGCGGGCATGTTCGAGAAAACCATCAGCACCGATCAGATGGCGAAGTTTCGATCCGAGGAGGAACTGGTGCTGGGCGAGAAACGTTGCCCGAACGAATATTGCGCGCTGCTCGATGCCGCCAATCCCAAACGCGCCGCGCTCACCAAGGTGGATGCCACCGGCACCAAGGTCGTGCCGATCATCGATTGCCGCGAAGGCGTCTGGGGCATCAAGCCCCGCAACCGCGAGCAGCACTTCGCCTTCGACGCATTGCTGGATGACCGCATCAAGCTCGTCACCCTCATGGGCAAGGCTGGCACCGGCAAGACACTCATGGCCATGGCCGCCGGACTCAAACGCACCGTGATGGATCGCGAGTATCGCCGTCTCGTCGTCGCCCGCCCCACCATTTCGATGGGCAAGGAACTCGGGTTTCTTCCCGGCTCACTCGACGAGAAACTCGCCCCGTGGATGCAGCCGATTCACGACGCTCTCGAGATGCTCAGCGATTTGAACATGGGCACCGAACACCGTCGTAGCGGCGATTTGATGCGTTCGGGACAGATTGTCGTCGAAGCACTCAGTTACATTCGTGGTCGTTCCATCGCCCACCAATTCATGATCATTGATGAGGCGCAGAACCTCACGCCGCTCGAGGTCAAGACCATCGTCACCCGCGTCGGCAGCGGCACCAAGATCATCTTCACGGGCGATCCGTACCAGATTGATAACCCGTACGTGGACGCCTCTTCCAACGGCTTCAACTATCTCATCAGCAAATTCCGCGACCACCCCATCGCCGCGCATATCGAATTGCAAAAGGGCGAGCGTTCCGAGCTGGCCGAGCTGGCCGCGAACATCCTGTAAACGCCGCGCGGCTCAGCGCCACAACTGCCGGTCGAGCGAGCGAAACTGGATCGCTTCACCGATGTGTTCGGCGGTGAGATGTTCAGCGGCGGCGAGGTCGGCGATGGTGCGGGCCACTTTCAGAATCCGATCGTAGGCGCGTGCGCTCAGATTCAAATCGGTCATCGCATGTTCGAGCAGCGACTTGGCGTGGTCATCCAATGCGCAATGCTCGCGCAACTCGCGCGAGCCCATCCGCGCGTTGCACGAGATGTGTGAACGAAGCCGTGCGCGCTGGCGAAGCCGTGCGGCGACGACGCGTTCGCGGATTTGCGCGGAACCTTCGCCCGTGCGCGCCGCCTGCATCTCGCGGAACTTCACGGCTGGCACTTCCACGTGCAGATCAATGCGGTCAAGCAACGGGCCGGAGACGCGCCCGAGGTAGGCTTGGATTTCGCGGGGCGAACTTTTTGATTCGTGCGGCATCTTGCCGTCGGGCGTCGGGTTCATCGCGGCGATGAGCATGAACTGCGAAGGGAAAGTCATCGTGCCGGCGGCGCGGCTGATGGTGACGTGGCCTTCCTCGAGCGGTTGCCGCATCGTCTCGAGCACGCTCCGTTTGAACTCGGGTAATTCGTCGAGGAAAAGCACGCCGTGGTGGGCGAGCGAGATTTCGCCGGGCGTGGGATGGATGTTGCCACCGAGCAGGCCAGCGTCGCTCGCGGTGTGGTGCGGCGCACGGAACGGCCGGCGAGTGACGAGCGACTGGCCGGGCGTGAGCTGGCCGGTGATGCTGTGGATCTTCGTGGTCTCGAGCGCTTCGTCGAGCGTGAGCGGCGGCAGGATGGTGGGGAGCCGTTTGGCGAGCATCGACTTGCCAGTGCCAGGCGGGCCGATGAGCAGGACGTTGTGGCCACCGGCCGCGGCGATCTCGAGTGCGCGCTTCACCGATTCCTGTCCTTTCACTTCGGCGAAGTCCGGCTCGTCGCCGTTCACCGGATTTTCAAACACGCGCGCGGCGTCCACTTTGAGCGGCGCGATTTTGGCGGTGCCTTCGAGGAAATGAACGGCCTCGCGGAGGTTCTCGATGGGGATGACATTCAATCCAGTGACGACCGCCGCCTCGGCGGCATTTTCGCGCGGCACGAGCAGGCCGAGCTTGCCGTCAGCTTTCGCGCGGAGGGCGATGGGCAGCGCGCCTTTTACGGGGCGCACGGCGCCGGTGAGCGCGAGTTCGCCGATGAGCATGAAGTTTTCCAACTGATCGCTCGCGAATTGTTCGCTCGCGGCGAGCATGCCGACGGCGATGGGCAGATCGAAGCTCGGCCCTTCTTTGCGGAGATCGGCGGGGGCGAGATTGATGGTGGTGCGGCCCATCGGCACCTTGAAAGCGGAGTTGGCGATGGCGGTGGCCACGCGATCCAGCGCCTCGCGCACGCCGGCGTCCGGCAGGCCGACGATGATGATGCGGGTGTCGCCCCAGCCGACATTGACCTCGACCTCGACAGGCAGGGCGTCAATGCCGTGCAGCGCGGCGGCGCAGACCTTGGAGAGCATGCCGGAATATGCCCGAGGTCGCGCAACACGCAATGGAATTTCTCTCGCTACGTCTCGCTGAACGGCACCGAGCGCAGCCGCCGGCGTTGATACCAAGCAATGGCGAAAAGGTCGACCACACCGCGGCCGAGCCGGTTCCAGACGCCGTACTTCGAGACGCCCGCCACGCGCGGACGGTGGCTCACCGGGATTTCGCGCACCTTCGCGCCGCCGCCGTGGACGAGTATCGGCAGGAATCGGTGAAGTCCGTTGAAGGGGAAAAGTCCGTCGAGCGCGCTGCGTTTGAAGGCGCGCAGAGCGCAGCCGGTGTCGGCGAAATCCACGCCGAGTATGGCTCGTCGCGCCCAGCGCGCGACGCTCGAGGAAGCGCGGCGCACGAAGGTGTCCTGCCGGTTCACGCGCGCGCCGCAGGCGAAATCGCATGTAGCCAACTCGGTGAGCAGGCGCGGCAAATCGGCGGGATTGTTCTGCCGATCACCGTCGAGTGTGCAGAGGATGGGGGCGGTGGTCGCTTGCAGGCCGGTCCAGACGGCGGCGGATTGGCCGGCGTTGCGCGCGTGGCGCAGGCCGCGCACGCGGGGATCGTTTCCGCGTTCGGACGAGATGTTCGCCCACGTGGCATCGCTGCTGGCGTCGTCCACGAAAACAATTTCGAAAGGCCGGTTCAGCGGGGCGAGGGCGGCGAGGATTTCGCGGGCGAGCGGAGCGATGTTCTCCGCTTCGTTGAAGACGGGAACGATGACGGCGATCTCGGTGGGTGTGGGCATCAACAAAAAATGGCGGAGAGAGAGGGATTCGAACCCACGGTGGTGTTTAGCCACTCACGCTTTCCAGGCGTGCGCCTTAAACCACTCAGCCATCTCTCCACCAATGTTGGGAAAATAGTGACTGACGCGGCGCGGCGCAAACCAATTTCCCCAGTGTCACGGACGAATTCCGGCTTTGGCAAAGGACACGGGGTTTGTTACACGTGGCGCGCGTGACGCTGATGCGATGAGCGAGCCGACGAATGAACCGACGGAGTTGAAGTGCGAATGCGCACATTGCGGCGGGCATATTCTCTATCCGCGCGTGGCGGAAGGAGTCGCGGCTGGCTGTCCGCATTGCGGGCAGGAGACGGTGCTGGCGCAGCCGAAACCGAAACCAACGCGCGTGTTCAGCGTGAAGCCGCGCAGCGGGCCGCCGGATGGCGGGCGGACTTTACCACCACCACCGCAACGCCGGCAACGCGCGGCTGCCCCGGATGGGGAGGAGGCGCGGTCGTGCCCGAAGTGCGGCGCGACCGTGAAGGCGGACGCGGTGTTGTGCATCCAGTGCGGCACGCGGTTGCCCAAGGTGAAGGTGCCGTGGAAGCAGCGTCTGGCGTGGGTGCGGCACTTGAACCCGCTGCACTTGTGGCGCTGGGCGCGCGGGCGTGAGTGGCCCCCGAAGCACATCCTTTTCCGTTACGCCGGGCTGATGGTGTGCGGCGCGCTGTTGATCGTCATGTATCTTCAGTGGAGTGGCAGCGTGCGCTCGCGTCTGCAACTGCCGCTGGAGGTGAAGTTCAAGATTCTCGAGAAGTTCGGGCTCGCCAAAAAGATCACCCTGCCGCCGAGCGGGCCGGATTTGGAGATCAAGTCGCACGTGTGGGAGAAGGCCAAGGGCAGCAACTTCACGTTCGTGAAGGGGACGGTGGCGAACCATTCGGCCTACCGCTACTTCGCGGTGAAGGTGGAATTCGAGCTGCTCAATTCGAAGGGTGAGCCTATCGGCGTGGGCTCGGATTACATCGCGGTGATCGAACCGAAGAAGACATGGGCGTTCAAAGTGCTGGTGAACGACTCCGACGCGGTGAAGGCGAAACCGCTCGGCGTGGATGGCCGGAGATGAGTGCGAAGCGGGCGGTGGTGGAGCCGACAGGATTCGAACCTGCGACCTTCTCATTGCGAA
>SIAT01000030.1 GCA_009691645.1 Pedosphaera sp.
GCCCGCGCTCGCCGGACTGCGCCTTGCGCAGAGCGGCATCCACGGCGTTGACCGCCGCCCGCACCGCGTGGGAGCGGGCGACATCCCGGGGCATCCTCGGCCTGCTGGCCCGCGAGCCAGTGGGGAAAGCCTACTACCGCCAGCAGCAGTTCCAGCGCGAGGCCGAACCGGAGCAGGACACGCCCTTTTCAGCGACCCAGCGGGAAGGGGCTGCGCTCATGGCCGCAGCAGCAGCACCGTGCCGCCCTTCAAACCCAGGATTTCCGTGGGGGGGATAAATTCGGGTCTTTTCTCCATGGACGGCCTCGTCGTCGAGCTTTCCCAGCCCATCTCTGCAATGAAACGGAGGAAACGCGTCGTCGCCGCCGTGATGGCCGACGAGTCGGCCATGACGAACTTTACGCCGGTTTAGAGGGTGAAATTGCCCTCCCCACCCGTGGGCGCGTGGACAAGGTAATTCCACGGCTGCGCAGACCAAGAAAACCGTCGGAACAAAGGGTTTAGAGCCTGACGGCAGGCTTGGCCTTAGCCGCCACGGTGGACACAGACATCTTTCCCAAGCAAGGCAAGGAGGGGATGGGCATTGGGGTACAGGCAGAAGGCCACATCGTCCCGGAGGCAGGGCATCTCGAGCAATCGGCGCGCGTTATGGGCGTAGCGACCGTCGGCGGCGATCAGATTCCCCCTTGGCACCGAGGTAAATCTCGCGGGCAATCTGGGCGGCGACCTGTTCGGGTAGGAGACGGATGCGGTTCATCGGCGCGACATTCTTGCGATCTACCGGCGGAAGGCCAAGACTTTCTGCGAAGGGAATCGGCACAGGCACGAAGGCTTGACGCTTTCGCTAAAGCTTACTAGCTTCAGCAGCCTGAGTGGTGGCCGCAGATCAATAGTAGATTCCCAGATTGTGATTCTGGTTCTTGCCGGTTCGAGTCCCTTCGCTCACCTCATTTTTAGCCCTTCGTTTTTCTTCTTATGAAAGCCTACCGCCTCAACCGCCTGTTCAATGCCAAGAGCCGCCGCTGTTTCGACGTGGCGGTGGATCACGGATTTTTCAACGAGCGCAGCTTCCTCGGCGGCATCGAGAATCTGGAGAAATGCGTGCAGACGCTCGTGGCGGCCGCGCCGGACGCCATCCAGCTCACCCTCGGCCAAGCGCCGTTGTTGCAATCCATCGCCGGCAAGGAAAAGCCCGCGCTCGTCCTGCGCACGGACGTGGCGAATGTGTACGGTACCCAACTCCCGCGCGCTCTCTTCAGCCGGATGATCGAGCAACCGGTGGAGCAGGCGCTGCGGTTGGATGCGAGCTGTGTGGTGGTGAATCTTTTCCGCATTCCGAACGAGCCCGAGGTGACCGACCAGTGCATCCAGAATATCCTCCGCATCAAACCGGAGTGCGACCGTTACGGGATGCCGCTGATGATCGAGCCGCTGGTTTTCCAATCGAACCAGAAAGCGGGCGGTTACATGGTGGACGGCGATCTGGAGAAGATCCTGCCACTCGTCCGCCAAGCGGTCGAGTTGGGCGCGGACATCATCAAAGCCGATCCGACAGACGACGTGGCGGTCTATCACAAGGTGGTGGAGATCGCCGGGCGCATTCCAGTGCTGGTGCGTGGCGGTGGCAAGGTGTCGGACGCCGAGATTCTCGAGCGCACGCACCGTCTCATCGGGCAGGGTGCGTCCGGCATCGTCTATGGCCGGAACATCATTCAGCACGCCGATCCAGCAGGGATGACACGCGCGCTGATGGCGGTGGTGCATGACGGACTCACGCCGGTGCAGGCGGCCAAATTCATCAAGGCTTGAAACGTTCCGCCGCGAGAAACCCAAGCGGCCGTATGTTTAATGCTTTGACGCTTGCGGCGCGTTTCCGTAGTTTCGCCAGACCTTTTTAGGAAACAAATGCTAGGCTTTCTCAAGAAAATCTTCGGGACAAAGAACGATCGCGAAGTCCGCCGGTTGCGCGAAAGCGTCGTCCTCCGCGTCAACCAACACGAAGAGGAGTTGCAAAAACAATCCGCCGACGTGCTCCGCCAGAAGACCGCCGCGTGGAAGTCCGAGCTTTCGCAGATCAAGGACGGCGTTCAACTCGCCACGCGGCTCGAGGAGATTTTGCCCGAGGCTTTCGCGGTGGTGAAGAACGCCTGCCGTCGGCTCTGCGGCACGGATGTTTCGGTGCGCAGCCACCCGTTGCGCTGGGAGATGGTGCCGTTCGACGTGCAGATCATCGGCGGTTATGGCCTGCACACTGGGCGCATCGCGGAGATGGCGACCGGCGAGGGCAAAACGCTCGTCGCGACTTTGCCCGTCTATCTGAACGCCCTCAGCGGCCGCGGTGTGCATGTGGTGACGGTGAATGATTACCTCGCCGCCCGCGACAGCGAATGGATGGGCGCCGTGTACAAAACGCTCGGCTTGACCGTCGGCTGCATCGTGCATGATCAATCGCCCGCCGAACGCCGCGAGCAATACAACTGCGACATCACCTACGGCACCAATTCCGAGTTCGGCTTCGATTATCTGCGCGACAACGGCATGGCGAGCAACGCCGAGGAGCAGGTGCAGCGCGGGCATTATTTCGCCATCGTGGACGAGGTGGACTCGATCCTCATCGACGAAGCGCGCACGCCGCTAATCATCAGCGGCCCGGCAGTGGTGCGTGAGGAGAACAAACTTTACGAGCAGCTCAAGCCTTCCATCGAATCCATCGTTCGTGCGCAGAACAAACTTTGTGAACGCTACCTTTCCGAAGCCGAGGCGCTGATTAAAAAGCTCGCGCCGGATGCGCCGGAAAAGCTCTCCGACCGCGCCGCGACCGAGAGCGAGATCGGCCTGTTGCTTTATCGCGCCAGGCTCGGCCATCCGAAAGCGCCGGTCTTGATGCAATTGCTGGAAGTCGGCGATAATTTGCGCCGGTTGAACGCGGCCGAGCTTCAGCTTCTCGCCGACCAGACGAAAAAAGATTTGTACGCGCAAAAGGAGGAGCTTTTCTTCGCCATCGAGGAGAAGAGCCACGAGGCCGATCTCACCGAGAAGGGCCGCGCCTATCTCAGCCCGAAGGATCCTGATGCGTTCGTGATGCCCGATCTCGCCGCGGCCTACGTGGAGATTGACGGCGGACCGGAACAGGATGTGCACAAGCGCGGGCAGGCCAAGGCGCAGGTGCAGGCCGACTTCGAGCGCAAGGCCGAGCGCATTCACATCATCGCGCAGTTGCTCAAGGCTTATTGTCTGTACGAAAAAGACGTGCAGTACGTGGTGCAGGAAAACAAGGTCATCATCGTGGACGAGCACACCGGCCGCCTGATGAGTGGCCGCCGCTGGAGCGATGGCCTGCACCAGGCCGTCGAAGCGAAGGAAGATGTCGAGATCGAGCGCGAGACGCAGACTTACGCCACCATCACGATTCAGAACTATTTCCGTCTCTACACGAAGCTCTCTGGCATGACCGGCACGGCGGAGACTTCCGCCTCGGAGTTCCACGGTGTGTACAAGCTCGGCGTGATGGTCGTCCCGACCAACCAAGTCTGCTTGCGCGCGGATTCGGACGACACCGTTTTCAAGACTAAGCGGGAGAAGTTCTCGGCTGTCAGCAAGGAGATCAAAGAGATCCACGCGAAAGGCCGGCCGATTCTCGTTGGCACCATCTCGGTCGAGACGAGCGAATTCCTTTCCCGTCTATTGAAGAAGGAAGGCATCGTCCACTCCGTCCTCAACGCCAAGTATCACCAGCAGGAGGCCGAGATCATCGCTCGCGCTGGTCAGCGCGGTTCGGTGACTATCGCCACCAACATGGCCGGCCGCGGCACGGACATCAAACTCGGCGCCGACGTCGCCGGCCTCGGCGGTTTGCACGTGCTGAGCACCGAGCGTCACGAAGCGCGGCGCATTGATCGCCAGCTCCGCGGTCGTTGCGCGCGGCAGGGCGATCCCGGCAGTTCGCATTTCTTCCTTTCGCTCGAAGACGATTTGATGCGCCTCTACGGCGGCGAGAAGATGCTGAAGCTGCTCGATAGCAACATGGCCAAGCGCTTCGGAATGACGTTGCCCGAAGGCGAGCCGCTCGAGCATCCGTTGCTCAACCGCTCCATCGGCCAGGCGCAGACGCGCGTGGAGAACCACCACTACGAGGCGCGCAAACGCACGCTCGAGTACGACGACGTGATGAACAAGCAGCGCGAGCTGCTCTACGGATTCCGCAATCAAGTCATCCACGGCGACGACGTGCGCGACCGGTTGATGGACATCATGGAAGATGTCGTCATCCAGAAGGTCAACCAATCCACGAGTGCTGATACGGAGATTGGCACGTGGCAATTCCGGCAGCTCTGCGATTGGGTGAACTTGAATTTCCCGCTCGGCATTCCCGAGAGCGAGTTGGTGAAGGTGACCGAGACTTCGCGCGAAGCGCCGCTCAAAGACTCGGTGTTCGACGGACTCAATCCGGCGCAGTTCGGTCTCTGCCAATTTCTCATCGAGCGCATCCGCGGCGCTTACGACTTGAAGGTGAGCCACGAAGACGCCGAAGCGCTGAAGTCGGTCGAGCGCTTCACGATGCTCACCGCCATCGACAAGCTTTGGCAGGAACACCTCTACACGATGGATGGTTTGCGAAATTCCATTGGCCTGCGCGCCTACGGCCAGCGCGATCCGTTGCTGGAATACAAAGCCGAGGCGTTCGGTCTTTTCGAGGAGTTGATGGTCAGCATCAAGACGGAGATCTGCCACAACATCTTCCGCAGCGCCTCGAGCCTGATGGCTTTCGAGAATTTCCTGCGCAACCTGCCGCAGACGCTCACGCACGAATCGTCCGGCGGCTTCGGCAATCCGGATGCGACCGCCGCGCCGAGCGATGTGGTGAACGAGGCGACCGAGGCACTCAGCAAAACCAAGCCGGTCCGCACTGGACCAAAGGTCGGTCGCAACGATCCGTGCCCGTGCGGCAGCGGCAAAAAGTACAAGCAGTGCTGCGGTCGCTGAGCGACATTCCGTAAGTCAGGGAGAAAGCTGCTATGGTGGAATACGAAGTGGTCATCGGCCTTGAGATGCACGTCCAGCTCAAGACCAAGTCGAAGATGTGGTGCGGTTGTGCCAACGAGTTCGGTGCATCGCCGAACACGAACGTCTGTCCCGTCTGCCTCGGTCTGCCCGGCGTGTTGCCGGTGGCCAACGAGGAGGGGCTGCGCCAGACCGCGCTCGCGGGGCTTTTGCTCAATTGCGAGGTCACGCGCTACGCGAAATTCGACCGCAAGAATTACTTCTACCCGGACGCGCCGAAGAATTACCAGATTACCCAGTTCGACAAGCCGAGCACGCAGCACGGCTACGTGGATTTCGAGTTCAATGGATTGGGCTCGGTGAATGGCATGTCCCGCGTGCGCATCACCCGCGCCCATCTCGAAGAGGATGTCGGGAAGAACTTCCACTTCGACCGCCAATCGGGCGTGGATTTCAATCGCGCCGGAGTGCCGCTGCTTGAGATCGTTTCCGAGCCGGACATCACCAGCCCGGACATGGCGTACGAGTATCTCAATGCGCTCAAGGATATCCTCGTGTACGGCGGCGTCTCCGACTGCGACATGGAGAAGGGGATGGTGCGCTGTGACGTGAACGTGAGCGTGCGACCAAAGGGCGCGAAGGAACTCGGCGCGAAGATCGAGATCAAGAACATGAACAGCTTCTCCGGTGCGCGCCGCGCGCTGGAGTACGAGATCCCGCGCCAGATCGAGGTTGTTTCAAAAGGTGGCAAACTCTCCCAAGAAACTCGTCGCTGGGACGACCCGTCCGGCATGACCGAGATGATGCGCAGCAAAGAGCAGGCGCACGATTACCGCTATTTCCCCGAGCCGGACTTGATGCCGTTCGCGCCGGACGCCGCGTGGATTGCCGCGGTGCAGAAGCGAGTGGTGGAACTGCCGCTCGCGCGCAAGCAGCGTTTCATGCGCGACTACCAACTCCCCGCACCCGACGCGCAGACGTTTGTGTGGGACGTGCCGCTGGGCGCTTATTTCGAGGGCGTCGCGAAAGGCGCGAAGAACACGAAGGCCATCGCCAACTGGGTCATCAATAATCTCCGCGCCAAGCTCACCGAGAGCGCGGCCACGCTGGCGGACCTGAAGTTCAAGCCGGACGCCATCCACGAACTCGTCGCGCTCGTGGATTCGGGTAAGATCAGCAGCAAGATTGCGCAGGAGGTTTTTGCCGAGATGTTCGCCAGCGGCGACGCGCCCGCAGTCATCGTGGAGAAGAAGGGACTCGCGCAGGTGAGCGACACCGGCGCCATCGAGAAGTTCTGCGACGACGCCATCGCGGCGAATCCGAAGAGCGCGGCTGACTTCAAGGCCGGCAACGCCAACGCGCTCAACTTCCTCAAGGGTCAGGTGATGAAAGCCAGCAAGGGCAAAGCGAATCCGGCTCTCGTCGGCGAGATTCTCGAGCGCAAGCTGAAGGGCTGATTCGCGCGCTTGGCAGAAGGTTTTCTGGGCGGCCTCATTTTTCTTTTCCCGCCAAAAGCAAACGAGGCGTGACTTGCGTCACGCCTCGTCGCGTTTGAATTGTCTGGCCGCTTAGTATTCGCGGGTCTTTTTCACACCCGGCTGCGGCACCGGGTAGAGGCCGTTGGCGTCCGCCTGCACGGGCGCGGGCGAATCGAATGTGAGCTTGTCCGCGTCGGGGGCGAATTCGTGGGTGTGGTTGAGCATCTCGTCGAGCGTGACCTCCTGCCCGGTGTGCGCCGCATAACGGCCCAGCGAGGTCGTCAGGCTCGCCATCACGCCGCGTTCCACTTCGTTGTGAGGCTTGTCTTCGCGGATCGCCTCGGTGAGCACCTGCCACTCGGTGAAATAGGGGTCATCCGCGAGCTTCGCGTCCGACGTCCAGAGCTGGTTTTCGCGCGACATGGATTGTCCCTTGAACGTACTCGAAGGTCCGTTGCAGTCGCCGGATTTAGCCGCGATCGCCATGCCCTTCGTGCCGTGGACGAAGCTGTGATACATCGGCGCCGCGCCAAGCATGGTGCGGCCGTTCATGTAAAGCTTGGCTCCATCCTCGAAGGTGTATTCCACGGCATAGGAATCGAAGTTCTGATCCACGTACGGCTTACCGTCCGGGCTAGTGCGATACGTGCGGCCGCCGACGCCCTGGGCCTTGACCGGCCAGAGGAATTGTCCCGGAGGACTCTTCATCCAGCAGAGGTGGTCGATGTGATGGACGTTGAAGTCGCTGTAACCGCCGCCGCTCGCCCAGAGGAAGCTGTGGAAGCGTGAGATCTGCCACATCAGTTCGCTGGGCTTGCCGGGCAGGGTGTTGTCCTTGCCGGGATATTTCTCGGAGAAAGCCGAGCCGAGCAACCCCTGCATCCGGTAGCCGCGCATCAGCATCACGTCGCCAATCTCTTTGTCCTGATGGATGCGCGCATGGAGCTGCTGCAGGCACTTCTTGTGGCGCGACATGAGGCCCACGCCGACCTTGAGGTTCTTCGCCTTGGCGAGCTTGTTCAGCTCCAGCATCCGCCGCGAGGTCGGGCCATCCGCCGTCACGGGCTTTTCCATGAACACGTTGATGCCCTTCTCGATGGCGTATTTGAAATGCACCCAGCGGAAAGCCAGCGGCGTGGTGAAGATTGCGACGTCCCCCTTCTTCAGCGCATCAATCGCGCCTTTGTAGGCATCGAAGCCGATGAACTTGCGGCTGTCCGGCACATCCACCTGATCTTTGAATTTGTTCTTGAGGGAATTGTGGGCCCCGTCGAGCCGGTACTTAAACACATCCGCCATCGCGACGAGCTTGGGCGGGCCGCTCTGCGACATGGCATTGGCCGCCGCGCCGCCGCCGCGCCCACCGCAGCCGACGAGCGCCACCGAGAGTTGATCGCTGCCCGCCGCGTGGACGTGCGGCAGCATGACGCCCGCGAGGGCGGACACGCCAGCGAGCTTGCCGGTGTCTTGGAGAAATTGACGGCGGGTGGTGGGAGTGTGGATGATGTCGTTCATAAGTTCGAATGCATAAAGCTGCGAACCTGTGACGGAGTCAACTGGCAAAGTTATTCAAGCGCGCCAAGATGGGATGCCGACAAAAAGTGTTTGGTCCACGGAAAGTTTCCGCCACAATCAGCCGATGATTGAAGGCGTTCGCTCGGTCCACTTCATTGGCATTTGCGGCACGGCGATGGCCAGCGCGGCGGCGGCGCTTCAAGAGCGCGGCATTCACGTGACCGGTTCGGATCAGAACGTCTATCCGCCGATGTCCACGTTCCTTGCCGAGCGGCGGATTGAGGTGATGGCGCCCTTCGTGGAATCGAATCTCGCGCATCGGCCGGATCTCGTGGTGATCGGCAATGCCATCAGCCGCGGCAACCCCGAGTGCGAGGCGGTGCTCGAGCGCAAGCTGCGCTACTGCTCCCTGCCGGAGTTGCTCAAGGAATTCTTCATCCGCGGCAAACGCTCGCTCGTCGTCACTGGCACGCACGGCAAGACGACGACGACTTCGCTGCTCGCGTGGGTTTTCGAGCACAACGGTTTCAACCCCAGTTTTCTCATCGGCGGCATCCCGACAAACCTCGGCCAGGGCGCGCGCTTCACCGATAGCGAGTGGTTCATCATCGAGGGCGACGAGTACGACACGGCCTTCTTCGACAAGCGGAGCAAGTTCCTCCACTACCTGCCCGACGTGGCGATCATCAACAACCTCGAGTTCGATCACGCCGACATCTTCGAGAATCTTGGCGCGATCCAAAAGTCTTTCGCTCAATTCATCCGGCTCATCCCGCGCAACGGTCTGCTGCTCGCCAATGGCGACGAGTCGAATCTGCGCGGCTTGCTGGACGTGAACCATTGTCCCGTGCGCCGCTTCGGCATGAGCCACGGGAACGACGTGCGGGCAGAGCGTCTTGAATTGTTCGGAAGCGGCTCGCGGTTCAGCATCGGCAGCTCAACTTTCACCATCCCGCTCGTCGGCGAATTAAACGTGCGCAACGCGCTTGCGGTGGCTGCGTGCGCGCTGCACTGCGGCCTCGCGGATGCGCAGATCCAGTCTGCGTTCGAAACCTTCCGCGGCATCAAACGCCGGATGGAAGTGCGCGGCGAAGCGGCCGGGGTGACGGTCGTGGACGACTTTGGTCATCACCCCACGGCCATCGCCGAGACGGTGAAGGCGCTGCGCGTGAAGTTCCCCGGCCGCCGTCTTTGGGCCGTCTTCGAGCCGCGCTCGAACACGACGCGTCGGAAGGTTTTCCAAGACGAGATGGTGAGCGCGCTGGCGTTGGCGGATTGCGTGGTGGTGGCTCAAGTGGCTCGCCTCGACCAGATCAAGGCCGAGGAACGGCTCGATCCGGAGAAGCTGATGCTCGATCTGCGAGCGACGGGCAAGCCGGCCGCTTATCTGTCGGATGTGGAGGCCATCGTGGCGCACGTCGCGAAGGAACGCCGCGCGGGGGATGTGATCTGCGTCTTCAGCAACGGCGGCTTCGGCGGCATCCACGACAAGTTGCTGAAGTCGTAGTGATGCGGACGCTCAGCGGTAACGATCAATCCACTTCAAGCTGAGCATGGTGGTCTTGTCGGTGAAGAGCGGCTTCGGAAGCTCGATCTCCATCCCATCGTTACCATGCTTGCGGACGCGCAAGTAGAGCGGGCTTTCGGGCGGGAGCAATTCGCCCTCCTCCGTCTTTCCTTTGGCGAGATGCCAACGGCCGGCTTGCTGCTCCCCGTAACTGGCCCCGGTGATCATGATGGATTCATTGCCAACGCTGAACGATTCGAGCACGGGACGGTTGATTCGCAACAGAACGGTCGCGGGCCACGTGCCGGAGATTTTCTTCACGGTCGCCGCGCCGATGCCGCTACGGACGGTGATGTTTAGCACAAGCCGATCTGCTGTGGCGGCGACCTCGGCTTTGTCCTCCGTGCGGCGCAATTCGATTTTCAATTCGCAGGGGGCCGCATTCGTTTTGGGTGAGTTGATGACAGGAACCCCCAAAGCTTTGGCGAGGCGCCGGTGCAGTTCGGTGTAATGTTGACCGCTGCTTTTGGCGAGTTGCTGGCGGGCTGCGACGAGGTCGCCGGCGTTGGCTTCGAGCAACGCGAGTTGGAGGTTGACCCATTCGCGGTCGGAATCGTCGCGTGCATTTTGCAGCGCCCGCGCCCACGCGCGGCGGCCTTCCTCGACACGGACCGGTCGGATGTCGTGGTAGGTCTCGGCCAGTTCGGAGGCGAGCTGGAATTTCTTCGGGTCCAGCTCGGTCGCCTTGCGATAAATCTCGAGCGCGCGATCCAGCACTTGAGTACGATCAATCTTGAAATGCGCGGCGGCGGCGTCACGAAAGACCGCGATGGCTGTGGCGAAATTGTGGAGGTAGAGCGGTTCGCGCGGCGCGACTTCGACGGCTTTGGCGTAGCTGGCGAGTGCTCTTTGCGCCGGCTCGAGTTGTTTGAGTTGAATGGCGAGATTGCCGAAATGGACGCCGAGATTATTCCAGGCGGCGGCGCTCTTCGGATCCAGTTCGAGTGCGATTTCCCACTGGTTGGCGGCTTCCTTGTCGTTGCGTGTGTGGGCGAGGAAGCTGGCGTAGGCGTTGCGGGCGCGGGTGTGGTCGGGGTTCTTCGCGAGAAAATCTTCGTAGGTGGTGCGCACGGGAGCGAGCCGTTGCTGGATGAGTTGGCCGAGCGCGGTGCGCTGTTCGGGAGATTTTTTAAGGCCGGCGAGATTGTCGTGAAACCATTGGTGAACCTCCGTCATCGCGGCATTGTCTCTGGCGAGGAGCGTCTTGAACTCGCGTTCGACGGCCCCGTCGGACGGGCTTTGCGCGAACGCGCAGGGCAGGGAAACCAGTGCGAGGAGCGCGGCGAGGATGAGCCAACATTTTGACACGCGGGCAGTCTAGCAAACGCCGGCGCGAGAGCAACGGCTGACTGGCGCGTGTGGTGGCTGGACTTTTCAGGGCGCGTGATTACGCTGCGCTCCTATGAGTTTGGAGGATCATGTGGGCGACATTCTGCGCAAAGCGCGAATTCAATCGAAGGGGACGGCGGCGGCGGCGGCGGCGGCGGCGGGTTTGAGCGAAGACGATTATGCGATGCTGGAGGAAAGCGGCCGGATCATCAAGCGCACCGATCTTTTCACCGCAGCGGCGCTGGTGGGAGTTTCCGGCGGACGTCTCGAAAATATTGCCAAAGGTTGGGAGCCGGAAACGGTGTACACCGAATGCTGGCGGGAGTTGCGGACAATCACCACGACGGACAATTTCAGCGTGAACTGCTATCTCGTGTGGGACGAGGTGACGCGTGAGGCGGCGCTCTTCGACACGGGTTGGGACGCCGCGCCGATCTTCAAGCACATCGATGAACATAAACTGGAGTTGAAGTACATCTTCATCACGCACGGGCACAGCGATCACATGGCATGTCTGCCGGCGGTACGCGCGCGGTTTCCGAAGACGTGGCTGCGCTCGGGTTCGAAACACGCGCCGGTGGATCAGCGCAATCGTGCGAACGACTTCATCCATCTCGGAAGTTTGCGCATCACCAACCGCCCGACGCCGGGCCATGCCGAGGATGGTGTGACCTACGTGGTGGGCAACTGGCCCGAGGACGCAGCGCATGTGGCGTTCGTGGGCGACGCGATTTTCGCCGGATCGATGGGCAAGGATTTCCACACGCCGGACGAGGCAAAACGGCACATCCGCGAGCAGATTCTCTCGCTGCCGCCGGACACGCTCATCTGCTCGGGACACGGGCCGATCACGACGGTGAAGCAGGAACGCGAGCACAACCCGTTCTTCGTCTATTGACCGTGCATGGGCGCAGCGCCCTCCAGCGTGGCGAAAAACGGGTTGACCCTCGGAAACGCGGTTGTTAAGTTTTGCGCCCTTCGCGCCCGTCGCGAAACAACCAGATGCGACACACCATTTCAATCTTGGTCGAGAACAAGTTCGGCGTGCTCACGCGCGTGGCCGGCCTCTTCAGCGGCCGCGGCTATAACATCGATTCGCTGAACGTCGCTCCGACACACGACCCGAAGACGTCGCGGATGACCATCGTGACGCGCGGTGACGACGCCACGCTGGAACAGATCGTCAAGCAACTCAACAAGCTGGTGGACACGATCGAGGTGCAGGATTTCCATGACGGCGAATACATCGATCGCGAGCTGTTGCTGTTGAAGGTGAGCGTGGACGCCAAGAGCCGCGCTGAGGTGATGCAGATCACCGACATCTTCCGCGCCAAGATCGTGGATGTGCAGCCGAAAAGCCTGACCATCGAGATCACCGGCAGCGAGAGCAAGGTGGAGAAGTTTCTCGAATTGATGAGGAACTTCGGCGTGCTTGATCTGACGCGCACCGGCAAAGTCGCGCTGCCGCGCAAGTGATTCTTCGTTTTATAAATCAACCTCACTTCCAGTAACCAGTAACCCAAACCACCGACACACAATGCCCGCCAAAGTTTATACCGACACAGACGCCGACCTGAAGGTGTTCAAGAACAAAACCCTCGCTGTGCTCGGCTTCGGCTCGCAGGGCCACGCGCACGCGCTGAACCTGAAGGAGAGCGGTTGCAACGTCATCATCGGCCTGTACGACACCAGCAAGTCAATCGCTGTGGCTCGTGAGAAGGGCTTCGAAGTGGTGCCGACCGCCGAGGCGGTCCGCCGCGGGGACGTGATTTTTGTCGCGCTGCCCGACACCAAGCAGGCGGCTGTGTACACGAAGGATATTGCCCCGAACCTCACCAAGGGCAAGACGCTCCTTTTCAGCCACGGCTTCTCGATCCATTTCAAAACGATTGTCCCGCCGAAGAACGTGAATGTCATCATGGTCGCGCCGAAGGGCCCCGGCCACATCGTCCGTCGCCAGTACACCGAGGGCAAGGGCGTGCCCGCTCTCATCGCTGTCCACCAGAACCCCGGCAAGGACGCCAAGAAGATCGCCCTCGCGTGGGCCAAGGGCGTCGGCGGCACGCGCGCTGGGGTCATCGAGACCGATTTCAAGGAAGAGACCGAGACGGATCTTTTCGGCGAGCAGACGGTTCTCTGCGGCGGCGCCAGCGCGCTGGTGCAGGCAGGCTTCGAGGTGCTGACCGAGGCGGGTTATTCGCCGGAGATGGCTTATTTCGAGTGCTTGCACGAGTTGAAGCTCATCGTGGATTTGATGAATGAATCGGGCATCGCCGGGATGCGCTTCTCCATTTCCGAGACGGCTAAGTGGGGCGACGTGAGCGTTGGCCCGAAGATCATCGATGCCTCGGTGAAGAAGCGGATGAAAGTCGCGCTCAAGAATATTCAGTCGGGCAAGTTCGCCCGCGACTGGATCGACGAATACAAGGGCGGCTACAAGAAGTACAACGCTCTCCTCAAAAAAGGCCAGCAGCACCCGATCGAGAAGACCGGTGCCCGGCTCCGCGGCTTGATGCCGTGGATGAAGAAGCGCGCCATCACCGGCGTGCAAGCCGCCTACTAAACCGCCTATTTTTCATAAAAGGCGCTCCTGCGGGGGCGCCTTTTTTGTGCAACGAAAAAAGACTGGCGCGCGTCGACTGTCATGGATACGTTCTATTGTATGACTGAGAGAGCAAAACCATTAGTAATAGTGTGCGGCTGGCTTCTTGCCGTTGTCGTTT
>SIAT01000031.1 GCA_009691645.1 Pedosphaera sp.
CGCGCGCTCATCGGCCCGCGTTTCCTCGACATCCACCGCATCAGCGCCACGCACGAACACATCGGGATGATCTACTGGGCGCGGCCGAAACACGGCTCGCTGCAAGCGGCTCAACTGGCCGCAGCGGAGCATCACGACATCCGCTGGTGTTCAGCGGTGGAACTCGACGCGCTCCAGCCGCCGATGAGCCACGCGGTGAAGTGGTATTGCCGCACGGCGATCGAGGAGATCGGCTGAGCCTCTTGTGCGTTGACGGGTGCGGCGGATTCTTGGTTCACTGGAGGGATGAATCGTCTGTCCTGCCTCCGCGCTTTGCTCGCCCTCCTTCTCGCCGCCGCTTTCGTTCCTGCGTTGCGCGCCCAAAAGGTGCCGGTCACGGAGCATTTCCTGCCCAACGGCCTCAAGGTGCTGCTGCTCGAGCGGCACGACGCGCCGGATGTCGCCGGCGGCTGGGTCGCCAAGGTGGGCAGCGCCAACGAGCGCCCGGGCATCACCGGCATCGCGCATCTTTTCGAGCACATGATGTTCAAGGGAACGCCGACGATCGGCACGAAGGATTTCAAGAAGGACGTGGAGATTCTCAATGCGCAGGAGCGCGTGCGCGACCTGATGCGCGAGGAGGAAGCGAAGCTGCGCGCGGCGTGGCGCCGTGGCGAGATCGACGACCCGCAGAAGCCGGAGAACCGCACGCCGCGGTTGCGCGAGTTGGAGAAGGAGTTCCAGCAGCTCGTCGAGGAGCAGCGGAAGATCCTCGTGAAAAATGAATTCGACCGCATCTACACGGCCGGCGGTGGCTCGCAGATGAACGCCTACACGAGTTTCGACGTGACGGCTTATTTCATCACCGTGCCAGCGAACAAGCTCGAGTTGTTCATGTGGATGGAGAGCGAGCGGATCCTGCGCCCGATCTTCCGCGAGTTCTACGCCGAGCGCGACGTGGTGTTCGAGGAGCGGCGGATGCGCACCGATTCCACGCCGACCGGCAAGTTCGCCGAGTCTTTCGAGTCGCTCTTCTGGGAATCGCACCCCTACTCGTGGCCGATCATCGGCTGGCCGAGCGATATCGCGGCGATCTCGAAGGAACAGGCCGATGAGTTCTACGCCACCTACTACGCGCCTCAAAATCTCACGCTCATCCTCGTGGGCGATTTCGATTCGAAGCGCACGCTTGCGATGGTGGAGAAATATTTCGGCCGCATCGCGAAAGGCAAGAAAGCCGCGCCCGACGTGGTCACGCTCGAGGTGCCGCAGAACGCCGAGAAACGGATGTACGCCGAGGCCGAGACGAATCCGCAGGTGGACATTCTCTGGCACACGGTCGCCTTCGGCCACGCCGATTCCTATCCGCTCTCGGTGCTCGCGCAGGTGCTCTCGACCCGCACCGGCCGGCTTTACAAGAGCCTCGTGCTCGGTCCGCAGGTGGCGACCGAGACGTGGGCGTGGCAGGGTTCCCGCAAGTGGGCCGGCCAGTTCAATCTCGGCGGCGAATGCCGCGACGGCCGCAAGCCCGAGGAGGTCGAGCAGGCCATCTACGCCGAGTTGGACAAGTTGAAGAACGAGGATCTGCCTGCGCCTGAATTGCAGAAGGTGAAGAACAACTTCGCCGCCGGCGAGTATCGCCGGCTCGCCAACAACCACGCGATTCTCCAGCAGTTGATGCGCGCCGAGGGCGCGGGCGATTGGCGCGAGATCAACGAGGGCGGCCCGCGGCTGCAGACCGTCACCGCCGCCGATGTCCGCCGTGTGGCGAACAAGTATTTCACGAAGGAGAACCGCGCCGTCGCCATCTACACGCGCAAGCCGGGCGCCGCCACGGACGAGCCTGATTTCGCCGGTTTGAGCGACCAGCAGAAGCCGGTCGCCCGCAAAGTGATCACCGCGCTCAAGGCCGACACGAACCTCGCCGCGTTGAAGGCGCGGGCGCAGCAGCTCGACGAGCAGTTCGCCAAAGCCGAAGCCAAAACACAACCGTTCCTCAAACTGCTCCGCAAGAAGACGCAGGAACGCATCGCCGAGCTGGAGAAGAAATAATGAAACCGCTGTTTGCCACCGCCCTGTTGTTCTCACTCGCCCTCCTCGCGACCTCCGCCGATGCGATCCCCGATCGGCCGGAGAAGCTCCAGTTCCCTGCGCTGAAATATGAGCCGCCGCGCGCGGCCGATTACCGTGTCGCGCTGAAGACCGGCCCGATCGCCTACGTGGTGCCGGACCGCGAGTTGCCGCTGGTGAACCTCGTCGTTTACGTCCGCACCGGTCAGTACAACGAGCCGCCGGGAAAGGAGGGGCTGGCCTCGCTCACGGGATCGCTTCTCGCTCGTGGCGGGATCCAGTCGAAGAGCGCCGAGGAGCTGGAAGAGCGGCTCGCCTTCCTCGCCGCCGGCCTGAATGCCAGCATCGGCGACACGCAGGGATCGGTGAGTCTCAACCTGCTTTCGAAGGATCTCGATGAAGGGCTGGCGATCTTGCGCGAGGCGCTCACCGCGCCGCGGTTGCAGGAGGACAAGCTCGCGCTTTTCAAGCAGCAGACGTTGCAGGCGATGAAGCAGCGCAACGACGACTCGGCCGACATCGAGCAGCGTGAGCGGCGTTTTCTCGCCTACGGCGAAAACTTCTTCGTGAACCGCCATCCGACGCAGGCTTCGATCGAGTCTGTCACGCGCGCGGACATCGAGTCGTTTCACCGGCGTTGGTTCCATCCGGCGAACTTCGTGGTGGCCGTCAGCGGCGACTTCGATCGTGCGGCGATGACGGCGAAGTTGGAGAAGCTGTTCGCCGACTGGCCGTTCTCGGGTGCGGCGGCGCAACCGGTGCCGGGCGACAAAAAGTTCGCCGCGCCGGGTCTCTACCTAGTGGGGAAGGATGTGAATCAAGGCCGCGTCTCGCTGCTGCTGCCGGGCATCCGGCGCGATGATCCGGATTACTACGCCGTGGAAGTGATGAACGACATCCTCGGTGGCGGCGGTTTCACCTCGCGCATCATGAACCGCGTGCGGTCGGACGAGGGACTGGCCTACTCGGCCGGCACGGGTTTCCCCGGCGGCGTGTATTACCCGCTCAGTTTCGTGGCGGTGTTCCAATCCAAGTCGCGCACGGTGGCGTACGCGACGTCGCTCGTGGTGGATGAGATGAAGAAGATCGCCGCGGCGCCGGTCACGGCCGAGGAGTTGGAGACGACGAAGAAATCGTTCATCGAGACTTTCCCGGGCGGTTTCGCGACGAAGGGGCAGGTCGCCGCCGCGCTCGCGCAGGAGGAGTTCACCGGCCGTCATGCGAAGGAACCCGAGCACTTCAAAAATTATCGCGCGAAGATCGCCGCCGTCACCGCCGCTGATGTGCAGCGTGTGGCGAAGAAATTTCTGACACCGGAGAAGGTCGTCATCCTCATCGTCGGGCAGAAGGAGGAGATTCTCAAAGGCCATCCGAACCATCCGGTGAAGATCGAATCGCTCGCGCCGCGCGTGGTGGATGTGCCGTTGCGCGATCCATTGACAATGAAGCCGTAGCCGCGTTGACTGGGGTCGGAGGAAGGGGCTGCGACCGGTTCGACAGGCTCCTGCATTTGCCAAAACGGAAAATTCGGACACATTTGGGGAACAACCTGCGATGGACATCGTCTTCAATTGCCCGGCGTGTAGTCAGGAACTGACCATCGAAGTCGCCAATGCCGGCGCGCAAATCAAGTGCCCCAGTTGCGGTAAAATCCTGCTCGTCCCCCGCGCCCGCCCCGCCAAGCCCGCCGCCAAGCCCGCCCCCTCCGTGCCCGCCGATGAAGCGCAGATGGCCGCGCGGCTCGCCGATGCTTACGGCCGGATGCGCGCCGAGGTCGGCAAAGCCATCGTCGGGCAGGACGAAGTCATCGAGCAGATCATCATCGCCATTTTCGCGCGCAGCCATTGCCTGCTCGAAGGCGTTCCCGGCCTCGCCAAGACTTACATGGTGAAAAGCCTCGCTGAAGCGATGGCGCTGAGTTTCCGCCGCATCCAATTCACGCCCGACCTGATGCCTGCGGACATCACCGGGACCGACGTGATCCAGGAAAACGCCGAGGGTGGGCGTTCGCTGGTCTTCCTGCGCGGGCCGCTTTTCGCGCAGATGGTGCTGGCGGATGAGATCAACCGCTCGCCGCCCAAATCGCAGGCCGCGTTGCTCGAGGCGATGCAGGAACATTGCGTGACGGTCGGCGGCCAGACGTACACGCTCGAAGAGCCGTTCTTCGTGCTCGCCACGCAGAACCCCGTGGAGCAGGAAGGCACTTACCCGTTGCCCGAAGCGCAGAAGGATCGGTTCATGTTTCACGTGCGAGTGGGTTATCCGAACAAGGACGAGGAGCGCGAAATCATCCGACGCACCACCGGCGCGCACGAGGCGAACATCCAGCCCGTCGTCACCGGTGAAGAGATTATCCAGTGCCAGAGGCTCGTCCGCAAAGTGCCCGTGCCCGATCACGTGACCGACTTCGTTCTCGAGTTGGTCCGCCGCAGCCGGCCCGATGATCCGCACGCCGTGCCGTTCGCGAAGGAACTGATCGCGTGGGGTCCCGGCCCGCGCGCCTGCCAGCAGCTCATCCTCGGCGGCAAGGTGCGCGCGGTGTTGCAGGGGCGCTTCCACGTGACGATTGATGACATCGAGGAGCTCGCTTATCCGGTGCTGCGGCATCGCATTGTGCCGACGTTCAACGCCGAGGCGGAGGGCATTCCCGTGGACGACATCATCCGCCGCGTGTTGGCGGCCGTTCCGCGCGGCAAGGCGAAAGCGGCCTTGTGAACCGGGGCCGCGCCGGCCGCGAGATGCAGATTTTTGAGGTTGGCTGAAACGTATGGCCCAACTCGCCGACTACCTAGCGCCCGCCGAACTGCAGAAGATTTCCAACCTGCAGGTGATGGCCCGCCTCGTGGTCGAGGGCTTCATCTCCGGGCTGCATCGCTCGCCGCACAAAGGCTTCAGCGTCGAGTTCGCCCAGCACCGTCAGTACGTGCAGGGCGATGAGATCCGCCGGCTCGATTGGAAGGTTTTCGCCAAGACCGATCGCCTCTACGTGCGCGAGTACGAGGAGGAAACCAATCTCCGCTGCACACTCCTGCTCGATCTCTCCGGCTCGATGGCTTACGGCGGTGAGAAGGCCATCGCCAAACACCAGTACGCGCTCCGCCTCGCCGCTGCGTTCGCCTATCTATTCCTTCAACAACGCGACAGCGTGGGGCTCGTCACGTTCGACACCGCGATCCGCCGTTACATTCCGCCGCGTTCGAACATGCGCCATTTGCGGGTGCTGCTCGAGGAGCTTTCCACCGCCGTGCCGGGCGGCGAGACCGATCTCGGCCAAGTACTGCACGACCTCGTGCCGCGCCTGCATCGCCGCGGGCTCATCGTGTTGCTCTCGGATTGTCTCGGCGATGTGAAGGCGCTCACTTCCGCGCTCGCCCATTTCCGTTCCGCGCGCCACGAGGTGCTCGTGTTTCACATCCTCGATCGCGATGAGGTCGAGTTCCCTTTCCGCGAATGGACGCGTTTCGAATCGCTCGAGCAGGCCGAAGCTTTCCGGATGGTTGATCCCGCGCAGTTCCGCGAAGCTTACCTCGCGAACTTGAAGCGGTTTCAAGAAGAGCTGGTCGCCGGCTGCCGCAAACATCGCGTGGACCTCGTGCCGATGATCACCGACCAGCCCTACGCCGAGGCGCTGTCCCAGTATCTCACCCGCCGGCTAAGCCGCCCGAAATGACCTTCCTCAACGTCATTTTGCTCGGTGGCGCGGCGGCGGTAGCCGTCCCGATCATCATCCATCTCTTCAACAAGAACCGTTATCGCACGGTGCCCTGGGGCGCGATGCATCTGCTCGACATGACCTTGAAGGTGAGCCAGCGCCGGCTGCGCCTCGAGCAATTGCTGCTGTTGTTGCTGCGTTGTTTCGTGCTCGCCGCGCTGGCTTTCTGCATGTCCCGGCCGGTGCTCACGGGCGCGAGCCTGCTGGTCGGTGCGGCCAAGACTTCGATGGTCGTGCTGCTTGATAACAGCTACTCGATGGATCACCGCGGTGCAGGCGTGCCGAACTTCGAGCACGCTCGCGAGCTGGCCGCGAAGGTCGTCGGCGAACTCGGTCGCGGTTCGGATGTGACCGTCCTTCAAATGTCCGCCGGCGGCACGCCGCTGCACGATGTGCCGATGACCGATCCGGGGCGTGTGGCCAAAGAGTTGCGCGCGCTCGAGGCCGGCTTCGGCAAGGCTGACGTGGTCAGTTCGCTCGAGAAAGCCGCCGCCGCCATCGCCAAAGCCCCGCAGTCCTACCGCGAGATCGTCGTCGTCAGCGATTTCCAGAAAGTCAGCTGGCCGGAGAAGGACGATGCCACGCGCAAGCGCCTCGCCGATCAGCTTCGCAAAATGAAGCTGCCGCCGCAGCTCACGCTTTTCCACGTCGGCGCCGAAGGCCGCGAGAACGTCTGCGTCGAGTCGCTCGACTTCTCCCGCACCGTGCTCGGCGTGCGCCAGCCAGCCACCATCCGCGCCACGGTGCGGAACTTCGGTGAACGCGAGCTGGCCGATCTGCGCGTCTTCTTCCGTGTCGATGGCGCGGAACGTGCCGCCGCGCAAATCTCGCTCGGCGCAGGCGAGCAGAAGCAGATGCTGTTCACGCACACCTTCGACACGCCCGGCTCGCACGTGGTCGAGGTGACGACGGATGCCGATCCCCTCAAAGCCGATAACAGTTACGCGGCGAGCATCCCCGTTTGGGACCACGTGCCGGTGCTCGTGGTGAATGGCGATCCGAATCCCGAACCGTTGCGCGGGGAGACTGATTATCTGCAGATCGCCCTTCAACCGCTTCGGCAGGACAAAGCCGAGCTGTCCGATCTCATCGCCAGCACGACGGTGACGCTCGACGGGTTGGACGAGAATGCGCTGGCCGACAAGCGCGTGGTGGTGCTCGCGAATGTCAGCCGGCTCAGCGACGCGCAGCTCCGCGCGGTGAAGGACTTCGTGCGCGACGGCGGCGGGCTGCTGATTTTCCCCGGCAATCGCGTGGACACCGCGTGGTACAACCGCGACCTCGCCAGCTTCGGCCTGATGCCCGCGGCGTTCCTCACGCTCGCCGGCGGGCGCGAGGCGAAGGTGCCAAACACCCGCGTGGTGACCCAGCATTTCAGCCATCCGGCGATCGAGTTCTTCAACGACACGCGCAACGGCAACCTCTCCGACGGCGAGCTGCAGCAGTGGTTCCGCCTGCGCGAGCCGCCTCCGAACGATTCACTTCTCAACGCCTTCGCCCGGCTCGATTCCGGCGATCCGTTTCTCGTGGAGAAAAAGTTCGGCGAAGGCCGCGTCATTCTCTGCGCTGCACCGTGCGATGCGGATTGGAGCAACCTGCCGCTACGGCCTTTTTATCTGCCGTTGATGCAGCGGCTCGTCACGTATCTCGCCTCGACAGTTTTCCCGCCGCGCAATCTCGAGCCGGGCCAGTCGCTCGTCGCCTTTCTGCCGGCGGACAGCGCGAAGAAAAAAGCCGCCGTCACCGATCCGCTCGGTGAGAAGCACGAGATTCTCGTCGCCGCCAAAGGCGGTCGCGGTGTGGTGGAGTTTGCGAAGACCCAGCGGCCCGGTCTGTACGTGCTCGCCGCGCCGGATGGCACGACAATCCATTTCGTGGTGAACACCAATCGCGAGGAATCGGATCTGCGCCAACTCACCGAGCCGGAACGCAAAACCGCCGCGAAGGGGATGGGCGCCGAGTTGGTCAGATCGGTGGAGGAATACAAAGCGCTCGATCGCCGCCGGCGGTTCGGGAGCGAGCTGTGGAAACCGCTGCTGTGGGCCGTGCTCGCCGCGCTTTTCGGCGAGATGTTGCTCCAGCAATTCCTAGCACGGAGGCGCAAATGACGACGGAGCTGCGTTTCCTCGGCGAGTTCCAGTTGTGGCAGGCGTTCCTGCTGGCAGTCGGACTTGGGGCCGTCGCCGCATGGATTTATCGGCGCGACACGCGCGGCCGCGAAGGTGCCGCCTCGTGGCTGCTGCCGGTCTTGCGCGGCGCCGCGGTGTTCCTCGTGGTGATGATGCTCTCCGGTCCGGTGCTGCAACATCGCCGTGCCAGCGGCCAGACGGCGCGCGTGCTTCTTTACGTGGATGCCTCAGCCAGCATGGCGACGACTGATGAAGCGATGGAGCCGGCACGCAAACTCGCGCTCGCGCGCAAGCTCGGCTGGATTGGTGGCGCGCGCGGCGAAGATCGCGTCCTCGAAGCGAGCGATCAACTGGCCCGCGCGCGGCAGGCGGCCGAGGGGGTTCGCGTGCTGCGCGAGCCGGCGGAAATCAAGGCCGGCCTGCAGGATTTCCGCAGCGCCCTCGAGATCACCGCCGGTCGGCTCGAACGGCTCGGCACCGCCCGCTGGCCCGTCGCGACGGACACCCGGTTCCGCCGCGAGTTGCTCGACCCGGCTCAACGCCTCTCGGCGATGGACCCTGTGCGCGCGCAGGGCGAACTGGCGGCGCTGTTGCAATTGCTCGGCCAGTTCGAGGCGGAATTGCAGAAGACGCTTGCAGCCGAAGGCGCTGCCGTCCCGGCTCCCGGGTTGGACGACAAGAGCAAAGCGGCGCTGGAGCGCTTTGACAAGATGCCGCGCTGGCAGCGACTCGAGCAGCTCCTGCTCGGTGGCGGCGAGAGCCTGATCGAACGCCTCGCGGGCGATCATCATATCGAGCTGTTCGCGCTCAATGGCAAGTCGGCCGAGCTGCTTTGGTGGCCGGGCGCGGACAAGGGCGATTCGGCTTTCAAAGCTCCGAAGGAGTTTGGTTTCGCGGCCACCAATCAACTCACCAACCTCGCCGACCCGATCCGCGCCGGCATCGAGGAGAATGATCCGACGGAAAAACTGGTGGTCGTGATCTTCACCGACGGCCAGCACAACGACGGCACTTCGCCGATCGAGATGGCGAAGATGCTCGGCCAGCGCGGCGTGCAGGTGCACACCATCGGCATCGGCACCACGCAGTTCGCGCGCGACATGGCGTTGCTCGAAGTGAAGGCGCCCTCCGTGGCTTATCCGGATGCGAACGTGACCGGCAAAATCATCTTCCGCGACGGCATGCCGCCGGGCCAGCCCTTCACGCTGCGCATCGAGCACGAGGGCCGTTTGGTTTGGGAAAGCAAGCCGCTCCAAACGCAGCAGCTCCCGCGACGCGAGGTGCCGTTTGATTTTGCGATCAAGGAAGCCGTCGCCGCCGCCCAGCGCGTTCAGCCGCGCGACCTCAGTTACACGGCGCTGCCGCTTGCACTGCGCGTCACGCTCACGCCGGTGGCGGGCGAGAAGCAGATTGAAAACAACACCACCACGCTCCGCATCAACGCCATCACACAGAAGCCGCGCGTGCTGCTGCTCGATGGCCGGCCGCGCTGGGAACATCGCTATTTACGCAACGTGCTGGAGCGTGACGATCGCTGGGAAGTGAACTCGCTGCTCGCCGGTCTCGGCGGCGAAAACAAACCGTGGCCGCGCGGCCTCGGTGTCGGATCCTTCCCGCTCGTGCGCGAGGAACTGCACGCCTATCAGCTCATCGTCTTCGGCGATGTGCCGCGTGAGATGTTCCGGCCGGAGGAGCTCCAATGGCTGCGCGAGTTCGTCGAGTTCGGCGGCGGGATGATCTTCCTCGATGGCCAGCAGGAACGCTTGGCCAGTTATTTGCCGACGGCGCTCGGGCCGCTTTTCCCCGTGCGTTGGGGCGCGTCGCTGTTGGAACAGACGCCGATGCAGTGGCGTTTCCGTTCTGCCGGCGGCGCGCAGGCGCCTCTCGCGCTGGCCGCGGATCCGGCGGAGAACATCAAACTCTGGGCCGGCCTACCGGGCCCGCGCTGGGTGACGCACATGGAGACGCTGCCGGGTGCGGAGACGTTGCTGGAATTGGTGCTGCCGAATAAAGTCGCGGTGCCGGCGTTGGTCTTCCGCCGGTTCGGTGCGGGGCAGGTGCTTTACGCGGGTTTCGATGAATCGTGGCGCTGGCGGCAGCACGTTGGCGATCGGCATCACCAGAAGTTCTGGAACCAAATCTCCCGCTGGGTGATGGAAGCGCCATACGCTGTCTCCGATCGTTTCGTCTCGCTCGATTCCGGCGCGCCCGTGTACGCGCTCGGTGAGCAGGCGGAGATCCGCGTGCGCGTGCGCGATTCGCAGGGTCGGCCGTTGGCGGGCGCGAATCCCGAGGTGGCGCTTTATCGCGACGGCAAGAAAGTTTCGGTGGTCCCGCTCAAAGGCGACGGCGCGGCCAACGGCGTGTACCGCGGCCGTTCGGCCGCGCTCGCTGGCGGCAACTACGAGGTGCGCGTGACGGTTCCCGGCCTGCCGGAAAAGGAGATGAAAGCGCGCACTGAATTCAGCGTGCTGGCCACCACGAGCGGTGAGATGGGCCAGCTGCATTGCGACGAGGAATTGCTCCGCCGCCTCGCCTTCAATTCCAACGGCGCGTATTACCGCGAAGAGGACATGGACGGCCTCGCCGAGCGGCTCCGGCCACTGAGCGAAGGTAAGATTGTGATCACCGAGACGGCCTTGTGGCAGAGCTACTGGTGGTTCGTGCCGGTGGCGCTGCTGCTCGGTTTGGAATGGGCGCTACGCAAACGCGCCGGCTTGTTGTAAACTGAGGCGACTGGACGAATGGACAAACTCAATCCGCACATCGGCCGCAAGCTGCGAGCGTTCCGACAACGCTGGCGCAATCTGCTGTTGTTGCGCGGCGTTTGCGGGGGGTTGATCGCGTTCCTCGGCGCGTTGTTGCTGGTGGCTCTGGCGGATTATTTCATCGTGATGCCCGACGCCCTGCGTTGGGTTTTCAGCGGCGCAGTTTATCTCGGCACGCTGGCGGTGCTCTGGGTCATCTGCCTGCGCCCGCTCTGGCATACGCCGGACAGCCGTGAACTGGCGCGGATGGTTGAAGAGCGCCGGCCGGATTTGCGCGAGCATCTGCTCGCGGCGGTGGAGTTGGGCGACATCGAGGCGGGCGCGGAGTGGGACTCGGCGGTGTTCCGAAAGATTCTGCAGGAAGATGTGACCGAGCGGCTGCAGGATGTGAGCACGGAACGGCTGCTGCCCGGCCGCCTCATCCGTGCGTGGCTGCTCGGCGCGCTGGCATTGCTGCTGACGCTCGGCCTCTTCGCGCTCTGGCCCGACGGCCGGCAATTGCTGGTGCGTGCCGTGGCGCCGATGGCCAACGTCGAGCGCGTTTCGCGTGTGAAGATATTCCTCGTCACACCTGCGCTGGGAGATGCGAGCGCGCCGCAGGGCGATAGTGTCCCGGTGATGGTGCGGCTCGCGGGACCAAATCCCGATCGCGTGACGCTCGAGATTTTTCCCGCGAACGGCAAAGTCGAATCCGTGCCGATGACGACGATGACGAACCGCCAATACGCCTCCACCGTGGCGGTCGGTGCCGAGTCGGTGCAGTATCGCGTTCGCGCGGGCGACGGCCTCACGCGCAAGTTCACCGTGCTCGCCCGGCCGCGTCCGGCGGTGACGGCTTTCGACAAGACTTTCCAGTATCCCGCTTATACGAAACTGCCGTTGCGCCACACGCTCGATCCGGAAGGCCACCTCGCCGCGCTCGAGGGGACGTTGATCGATCTGAAACTGCGCGTGACGCAGCCGGTGAAGGTCGCCGAGTTGCGCCTCATCCAGAGCGGCAAAACGAACATCATCACGCTTTCGACGAACAGCCTCGAGCTGGAAGGCCGTTTTGCGTTGCGCGTTTCCGGCACGTACACCGTCCACCTCGTCGCCGCGGAGACCGGCTTCGACAACAAGTTCAGCCCGCAGTACGAGTTGCGCGCGCTGGCCGATCTCGTGCCGCGCGTCGTTCTTGAATCGCCGAAAGCTGACACCATCGTGCCGCCGGAGGAGGTGCTCGCCGTGAAGGGCGCCGCGCAGGATGACATCGGCCTCGCCCGCCTCGTGCAGTTCGTGCAGGTGAATGGCAGCAACTGGGTCGAGACACCCCTGCCGCCCGTCAGCGGCACGAATGCGGCCATCGCCTTCCACTGGGATTTACTCAAGCTAAACGTCGTGCCCGGCGACAACGTCACGCTCAAACTCGCCGCGTACGATCTCAAAGGCAGCAAAGCCGAGTCGAACCCGGTCAAGATCACCATCGCTTCGCCCGCGTTCGACCCGCGTCGGCTTGCCGGAGTCGAGTCGCGCCGGCAATTGCACAAAGCCATCATCGCCGTCCGCGAAGGTGCCGAAGCCGCTCGCAAAGCGCTGCCGGCAGATGCGCCGCAGAGCGTTCTCACCGCTGCGGAGTTGCAGCGCAAACAACTCGCCGCCGCCGCCATCTCCGCAGCAGACGATCTCGGCCTCCGGCTCGACAGCGCGATGCATCAGTTGAAAACCCATCTCAAGCAAGCGCGGCCGGGTCGCGAATCGGCCGATCTCGCCTTGCTGGCCCGCACGCTCGCGCACATCGATCACGCCGCGCTCGCCATCGCGCAAGCGGAGTTGGCGAGTCTTTTCAGCGCTACGCGCAGTGTGCTCGCCGCGCAACACGCACAGGAAGCCTCGCAACGCCTTGATCAAATTGCCGCGCTCGCGCCCAAACTCGAGGCGTTCTCCGGTGATTTGCTGGGGATCGACGAGGCGGATCTTGCCGGCGAGCATTTGGGTTATCTGATGGGCGAACAGCTTCGCGTGAACGCCCGCGCCGAGGCCGCCGCCGCGACGGATCCTTCCGCGTGGGAACGCCTCGCCCGCCGTCAGGCTGGCGCAGCGAAGGAAGTGCAACTCGTCGAGGAAGTTCTCAAGCAGCTCGCCACGCGATTGGCCGGCAACGCCGCTGCGGCAGAGACCATCGGAAAACTTCCCGAGCAACTCAAAGCCGCGCGGGTTGACCTCGAGAAAATCCTCGCCGCAAAACCGGGAGAGACATTGCTCGCGCCTGCGCAGGCGATGCAGCGTGCGTTGCAAACAGTCGCGACCGACCTGCGTCCGATTGGTCGGGATTTTGTTCGCCGTAGCGATGTCGCTCGCGAGGAATTATCCGTCGCCGCCGGTTCTTCCAGCGAACACATCGAGCAATTGCGGCGCGCGCTCGAGTCGCTCGGCGAGGCGCAGGGCAAGATCGCGGACGCCACCGATCCCGCGCTGTTGGCCGCCCGCACCCGCGCCGGTCACGCGTGGCAAGTGGCGATTACGCAGCTTCAAAATCGAGCCGGCGTGGAGGAACAGCGGCGCGACATGGATCCGTTCTTCGTCACCGATCTCGGCAAAGCGGCGCTCGCTCTCGGTGCGTGGCGGACCACGGCGGAGGCCCAGCCGCTGCCCGCCGTGATCGAGGCTGTCGGCAAGATTGCCCGCGCGTTGCGCACGCTCGAGGCGGGCCACGCTCTCACCGAGTTGGAGCTGGCCAGCAAGAATCTTTCGCATCAGGAACGCTGGGAAGTCGCCGCTGCGGACGCCGCGAGTGCGCG
>SIAT01000032.1 GCA_009691645.1 Pedosphaera sp.
CGCGGATTCGCCTTTGTCACGATGGGCTCCGCGGAGGAAGGCAAAAAAGCCATCGAGAACCTGAACGGCAAGAACGTCGACGGCCGTGACCTGACTGTGAACGAGGCGCGCCCTCGTGAAGATCGCCCGCCGCGCAGCGGCGGCGGCGGTGGTTACGGCGGCGGCGGCCGCGGTGGGGATCGCGGCGGCGACCGTGGCGGCCGTTACTAATCGGCCCGAGTGAGTTTTACAGGCGGGATTCCGTGAAAGCGGAGTCCCGCTTTTCTTTTTGGTGCGAGAGAGCGCGGACGGGTGTCTGCGCAAGCGAGAGGGGCGAAGAGAATGGCAGAACTTCAGAAGCGATCCCACATCGCACTGGGATTGCCGTTCGGCAAGTGCATCCCGATCTTGCTCGGTTTGAGCGGTTCGGCGTGGCCATCCACATGCTCGGTGTTGCAGAGGCCGTCGTGGCGGCCAATGGTGCGGGCGGGCAGGGAACTGAAGAAGGCGTTATTCTCGGTGCGGAAGCAGAGGGCATCCCACGGGGCCACGCTGGTCTGATTGGTGTGGATCCAGAGGTCGGGGTTCGGCTCCGCTGGGTTGGAAATCCACGAGATATCGGCGAAGACGACGGTGGCAGCCGGGTTGACCACCATCTCCTCATAGACCTTCGGTTGGCCTAAATAAACGCTGATGCTCGGGTAATTGACCCCGATGCGGAACCAATTATTGGGGAGACCGGCGACCGTTGGCTGGGTTTAGCTCGGACAGTTGTAAGCGAGGATCTGGTCGGCGGCGTAACTGCGCAGAATGTCCGGCCAAGAAGTGGCGGTCGCATCCGGCACATAGGCTCCCGCCGGCGCGGGCCAGTTGCACAAAGCCGCCATGATTGTCATCGCTGTACATCTTGAAGGCGAGGCCGAGCTGTTTGTGGTTGCTGAGGCATTTGACCGCTTTGGCCTTGCCCTTGGCCCGGCCCAGCGAGGGCAGGAGCATGCCGGCGAGAATACTGATGATGGCGATGACGACGAGCAACTCGATGAGGGTAAAGGCGCGGCGCCCGTGAATATCACGCGAAATGCGTGAGGAATAGATTGCGTTTGTGTTCATGACGTCGCGTGGCTCAAGTTTTCTAGAAACAGGCAGGTTGCGTGCCAACATGACGGTAGTCTCAGTGTTGACGCCTTCCTTTAACGGCGAACCCGTTCATGTGCAGAAATTCTTCGGTCGGCGCAGTGATGTGGACGCGCCGGCGGGTGAACGGATCGGTGTAGCTCAGCGCGACGGCGCGCAGCGCAAACGGCATGTCGTCAGATTTCCCGAGCGGGCGATAGAGTGAGTCACCGAGCACAGCATGTCCGCAGTGGGCGAGGTGGACGCGGATCTGATGCGTGCGGCCCGTGAGCGGGCGCGCTTCGATTAACGCGCGTCCGGCTCTCGCTTCCAGCACGCGGAAATGCGTCTCGGCCGGTTTTCCAGTACGCGTGTCCACCTTCATCCGCCCGGCCTTGCCGAGTGCGGGGCCGAGTGGTTCGCGGCAGGTCCATTCCTGCTGGCGCGGCTCGTCGTGGACGCCGGCGAGATAAACCTTCTCCATCTGCCGCGATTCGAAGAGGCGGCTGTACTCGGGCATCGCGCTGGGATTTTTCACGCAGAGCAACACGCCGCTGGTTTCGGCGTCGAGTCGGTGGACGTAGCGGAGGAAGTGAAGGTTCCGGCTGTGCGCCCAGAAATCGCGCATGGCGATCGAGTCGTTGATGGCCGCCTGCAGATTGCGCGAGGTCTGCGTCCAATCGTCGGGCACGAGCAACCAGTCGACGGGCTTGTCGATGGCGATCACGGAGCGGTCCTCGTACAGGATCGGGATCTGCAGCTCGCCCAGTTCGATGAATTTAGGTTTGGCCATTCGAAAAGATGCTTTGGATTTTCGCGTCAGGCCATCCAGTGAGGCGAGAGAATGCCGCTATCCGGCGAGACGGCGCCGACAAGTGGCGACTCGGGATTGCGGAAATCAATGCCGGCAAGATTAGTGTAATGACGGAACACGTCAGTGTTCTGGATGAACCCGGCGAAGCGTTCCGCGCCCGGCCCGATTGCCGAGATCGGCACGTAGTCGGACGTATGCGCGCCGCTGGTCCAGCCCACGCCAGTATAGTTCGCCATCAACTGCCCGAGCTGGCAGGTGAGTGTGTTCATCAGGTTGTAAATCGGCTCACCCTCTTTCTTGATGAACGGCACAAGCAACTTCGCGCGGCGCGGCGTAATCTCGTAGCCGATCGCTTCCTTGATGATCGCGGCGATCTTGGCCGGATCGGTGACAGGCTCCGGCTTCTTGTCGCGTTCTTCGGGGGGGCTGAGCTTTTTTAGAATCTCGGAGAACGACGCTTTCACCTCGAGCAGGTTCGAGAAGAGCAGCGGACTGAGGCCGTAACGCAAGCCGGTGCCGTTCAATCCCGGGTTGCCGGTGCTGTGGTCGGTGGTGATGACAAGCAGCGTGTCCGCGTGCTGCCGCTGGAATTCGAGGCAGACTTCGAGCGCTTCGTCGAACGCTATCTGGTCGAAGAACGCCGCCGCCGCGTCGTTCATGTGGCAACCGTGATCCACACGGCCGCCTTCGACTTGCAGGATGAAACGCTCGTGCCGCGCTAGTTTCTCCAGCGCACGCTGAGTCATCGCAGCCAGCGTGGGAATGGATTTGGCCAGCTTCGTGTCGTGCGTGTGATCCACGGTGAAAGGCAGGTGACTCGCCGCGAAAGTGCCGAGCCACCGCTTGTCGAGTGGCGCGGCAGCGAGGTCGGCAGATTCATTCAGCAGCGCGTAATCCTTCACGCGATACTCGGTGTACACGTCGCGTTTGTCTTTGCGTTTGGTTTTGTCGAAGAACTTCCGTCCACCGCCGAGCAACACTTCGACGCCGCGATCGAGATATTGCGTGGCGATGGATTCGGCAGCTTCGCGCTTGAGTCCTTTCGTGGCGAAGCCCGCGGGCGTTGCATGAGTGATTTCAGTGGTCGTGACGAGGCCGCGTTTCCAGCCGGCTTGGCCGAACAGTTCGTACAACGTTGTCAGTTCGCGGCCGTCGGGCAGGATGTTCACCGTACCATTGACGATGCGCGAACCGGATCCCCAACTCGACGAGGCCGCCGAGGAATCGGTTACCAGCGAGCTGAGCGATCGCATGTCCATCAGCCCGTGGTGCGCACCAGCGCGGCGATGCAGATCGAGCCACGCCAATCCGCGTTTGCGGCTGAGGTGGGCGAGTTGATCGGCCATCGAGAGTGTGGCGAGGCTCATCCCGTCGGCGACGAGGTGGATGATTTTGGACGGCTTCTGGCCCGACCGCGTCGCGGCAGCATCTGCGGGACGCGCGATGTGCGGGAAAGCGGCAACGCTCGCAGCCACGAGGCCCGAGCCGGAAATGAACTTGCGGCGTGAGACAGCCATGAGGCGCAGCGTAACAGACTGGCAAACGGGTTTCAAAATCACTTTTCGGTGACGTTGCCGTGGATGAGTGTTTTGCGGCTTGCGCTGGTCGGCGCGAGTCGCTTTGCTTGCTACACGAGATGCTCGACGCAACCGGAAAAACGCTGGTCATCGTGCCGACCTACAACGAGCGGGAGAACCTGCCCGCGCTCGCGGAGCGTCTCTTGAAATTGCCTGCATCGGTGGATCTGCTCGTGGTGGACGACAATTCGCCCGACGGCACCGGCCAGTTGGCGGATGAATTGGCGTCGAAGCACCCTCAGATCCATGTGCTTCATCGTCTGAGCAAAGCGGGACTTGGTCGGGCGTACCTCGCCGGCTTCAAGTGGGCTTTGGCGCGCGACTACGAATTCATCCTCGAGATGGACGGCGACTTCTCGCACGACCCGAACGACATCCCGCGTTTTCTCACGGCCGTTGCGGATGCCGATCTCGCCATCGGTTCGCGCTATTCGAATGGTATCCGTGTCATCAACTGGCCGCTGCGGCGGCTGATGCTGAGCCTCGCCGCGGCCACCTATGTGCGCACTATCACTGGGATGCCGTTCACGGATCCGACGGGCGGCTTCAAATGTTTCCGTCGCCGCGCCTTGGCGAGCCTCGATCTCGACGCGGTGAAGTCCAACGGTTACAGCTTCCAGATTGAGTTGACGCATAAGATTTGGCGGCAGGGGATGAAAGTCGTCGAGGCACCGATTATTTTCACCGACCGGTTTCAAGGCACATCGAAAATGTCCGGTGCCATCGTGCGCGAAGCGGTCTGGATGGTTTGGAGCCTGCTGTTTCAGAACGGACTACGCCGCTCGCCGCGTCCGCAAAAAATGTAAACCGAATGACTCCGGTCAACATCGGCATTGTCGGCACCGGTTTCATGGCGGTGGCGCACATCAAAGCGCTTCGACAAATTCCCGAGGCGCGCATCGCCGCACTTTGCAATCCGAGCGGACGCAATCTCGACGGTGATTTCAGCAACGTCTTCGGCAACGTGGGCACGCACGAACCGGTGCGACTCGATATGCGCGAAGTGAAGGTTTATCACGACTTCGCCGCGTTGCTCGCTGATCCCGACATCCACGTGGTGGACATCACCACGCCGACGCCCCTGCACGCGGAGCAAGCCATCGCCGCGCTGCGCGCCGGCAAACACGTGATGTGCGAGAAACCGCTGGCGCGGACCTCTGCCGAGGCGCGAGCAATCGTCGCTGAGGCAGCGCGCGCAAAGGGTTTTCTGATGCCGGCGATGTGCCTGCGTTTCTGGCCCGAGTGGGTGTGGCTGAAGCAGGCAATCAGTGAGGGCCGTTACGGTCGCGTGTTGAGCGCGCGGTTCCGTCGCGTGGCTGAACCACCGGCGTGGGGTGGATTTCTCGATGGCAAAAAATCCGGCGGGGCGCTGCTGGATATGCACATTCACGACGCGGACTTTGTGCAGTTCTGTTTCGGCCGGCCTCGCCGCGTCTTCGCCGCAGGCCACAGTTCCGTGAGTGGCGCGATTGATTATGTGTCGGCACAGTACGAGGTCGCGAATGGCGCGGTGGTGCATGCCGAAGGAAGCTGGGCGATGGCGCGCGGGTTCGGTTTCAACATGGCGTACACGGTGAACTTCGAGCGTGCGACGGCCGATTACGATCTCGCTCGCGGCAAGGAGTCGCTGAAACTTTTCGAGCCGGATCAAGCACCATGCATCGTCGCCTGCGATGGAGCGGACGGCTACGTGGGCGAGTGGCGGCACTTCCTCGAATCCATCCGGACCGGCCAACCGCCGAGTGTGGTCACGGCGGCGGACGGAGTCAGTGCGCTTGAGATTTGCGAGGCGGAGGAATGTTCGATCGCCACGGGAAACCCGGTGGCCTTGTGACTATGCGCCGGGAGGCGTTCGGAGGATGTCACTGAGCGGCGGCGGTTCAGCGAGTTCTTTGCCAGCCATGCCGGCGCCGAGTTGCTTGAGCCGCTCGCCTTGTGGGCGGACGCTTTTTTCGTAGCTGCCGACGGCGCAGTTGTAGGCCTCGGTGGCCCGCTCGAGGCCGGTGCGGATTTTCTCGAAGTGCGCGCTGAAGGTTGCCACACGTGCGAAGAGTTCCTGCGCGGCTTCGGCGATGGCGCGGGCGTTCTCGGCCTGCGCGTGCTGCTGCCAGGAGAGCTTCACTGAGTTTAACAACGCGATGAGCGTGGAGGGCGTGGCGAGCACGATGTGCCTGCGGCTGGCTTCGATGTGCAGATCGCGATCCCCCTCAAGCGCGGCGCTGTAGAGCGACTCGGCGGGCAGAAAGAGCACCACGTGGTCGAAGGCGTTCGGGAACTGGCGGGGGTACTCGCGTTCAGAGAGACTGCGCATGGTGAGTTTGAGTCGCGCGGCGTGGGCAGCGCAGATCTCGGCGCGCTTGGTAGAATCGGCACCGTCCATGGCGCCGAGCGAGTCGAGATCGGGGACTTTTGAATCCACGATAATCACCCGATGACCGGGTAACTTGATAAGCAGATCCGGGCGGCCATCATCGCCGGCGGATTGCTCCACAAAATCGCAGTGCTGGCTGAGGCCGGCGCTCTCGATCACGTTGCGCAGCGTTTCTTCGCCCCAACGCCCGCGGGCCTGATTCGATTTGAGTACGGAGCGGAACTGCTGTGTCTCATTGGCGAGCACGAGGCTGCTCTTGCCGAGTAGTTCGAGCTGTTTTTTTACTTCGCCGAGCATAGTGGATTGATTCGTTTCGCTCTGCTGAAGACGTTGTTGGTAGCTCTGAAGCTGATCTTCCAGTGGCTTCACCAACTTGGCAATGGACTCCCGTCGCGTGTCGAGATCGCCTTTGGCTTCGGTGGTGAAACGCCCGAGCGTCTCGGTGGCAAGGCGGAGGAATTCCGGCTGCGTCTGCCGCAGGGCATCGGCACTGAGCGCTTTGAACGTGTCACGCAGATCGGCCAGCGCCTTTTCCTGTGCGACTTTGGCCTCAACAATCTGGCGCTCGTGTGCCGCACGTTGATCGAGAAGCAGGCGCTCGGCTGCTTCGCGTCTGGCGCTGGCATCGGCGATGGTGGTGGCCGTTTGAGCGTGCGCCTCGCGGTGCTTGTTCAAATCGGCTTCACGCTGAACGAGTTGTTGCCTCAGTTCCTCTTCCAGTCGCGTGTCGTGCGGCGTCTGCCGGCGGCCGTTGAGCAGCCAGCCGATTACGCCGCCGAGCGCGAGGCCGACGAAAAGAAAGAAGTAGGGCTGCATGTTCAATAGTGGGCGATGACTTCGATCTCGACACTTGCGCCACGGGGCAGGGCGACCACTTGCACGGTGGAACGGGCTGGGAAGTCGCTTGTGAAATAGCGCGAGTACACTTCGTTCATTCCGGCGAAGTCGGCGAGGTTGGTGAGGAACACGGTGCTCTTCACCACGTGGGCGAACGTCAGATTTTGATCGTCCAGAATGGTCTTCACGTTTTCCAGCACACGCTCGGTCTGCGCTTTGATGTCGCCGCCGACGAGATTGCCCGTGGCCGGATCCAGCGGAATCTGTCCCGCGCAGAAAAGCAGGCCCTCCACGCGCACCGCGTGATTGTAGGGGCCGACGGCGGGCGCGGCTTTGGGGGGCTTGATGATGGTCTTGCTCATGGTCAGAGATATTTCTTCAGCAGCGGCGCGAGTTCTTTTCGAGTCTTGGCGGGCCAGAGTTTCTTTTCAGTCATGATGGCATTCTTCAATGCGTCGTGGCACGGCCAGTCTGGTGTGGTGGGGATTTGAGGTATGGCGCGGCTGATGATGCGCTTGGCCATCGCGGCGTTGTGGTGAAGGCACTCGTTGACCATCTCGACGGTCACGTGGTCGTGCGCCACGTTCCAGCAATCGTAGTCGGTCACCATCGCGAGCGTGGCGTAGGCGATCTCGGCTTCGCGCGCGCATTTGGCTTCACCGAGATTGGTCATGCCGATCACATCGAGGCCGGCGCGATGATTGGCGAGCGATTCGGCGCGGGTGCTGAAGGCTGGGCCTTCCATGTTCACATAGGTGCCGCCGTCGTGTGCGCGGGCCTTCTCGGCGCGGGCGCTCTTGAGCAGGATGCGCCGCAGATTCTCGCAGATGGGATGCGCGAAGGCGACGTGCGCCACGATGCCGCGTCCGAAGAAAGTGTGATGGATTGCTTGCTTGGTACGGTCGAGAAATTGGTCCGCCAGCACGATTTCGCCCGGACGGTATTTCTTTTGCAGCGAGCCGACGGCGCTGACGCTGATGATCCAATTCACGCCGAGTTTCTTCATCGCCCAGATGTTGGCTCGATGATTCAACTCCGATGGCAGGATGCGATGGCCGCGGCCATGGCGGGGGAGAAAGACCACTTCACGTCCGGCGAGTGTGCCGGCGAGAAAATCATCCGACGGCGCGCCGAAGGGCGTCTTCACCTTCACCCATTTCTGATCGGTGAATCCCTCGATGTGATAAAGCCCGCTGCCGCCGATGATCCCGATGCGATTCATGGTGCAGCCGATTAAGCCACAGGTGTCCGTGTCACCAAAGGGAAAAGTCAGGCCGGTCTGCGCGCCGAAACCTGCACGAGTGGACAGGAGGAAACGGTTTTGCTGGAATCATCCGCCAGCGCGTGAAGGTCGGCGATGAGCGCGTCCACCTCAGCGTCCGTAGCGAGACCGGCCTTGAGAAGCGCGGGCTTCAATCGGGCGAGCGTGAGAGGATAGAGGCGCTTCACCGCTGCGACCGGTTCGACGGGGGTGACGATTTCAATGTGGATTTCAGTCAAGCCCGCCGCGCGGAAGAGGCGGGGCAGTTTGCGGCCGAGCAACGGGTCGCCGCCATGTCGTCGAACGATGGCTTGGTACATCTCGAGATGCCGCATTCGCGCTGGCGATTCGGGTTGGGCGAAGCCGCCGCCGCAATCGATGTCCTCCACAACGATTGCGCCGCGGGGCTTGGCGAGCGCAGTCATCCGGCGCAGCACCAGGAGGGGGTCGGGCAGATGCGATAGCAGGCACCGTGAATAGACGAGGTCGAAGGTGGCGTCTGTCAGCGGCGGCGCGATGGCATCGGCTTCGGTGAAATGTGCGTGATGGAAGCCGCGTTGGTGGGCGCTGCTGCGCGCGAGGTTCACGAAGAGTTCAGCGCGGTCCACGCCGGTCACGTGGCCGGTTGCGCCCACTTGTTCCGCAAGCCAAAGGGCGATGTGTCCGGGGCCGCAACCGAGATCGGCGCAGCGCCAGCCGGTGCGCAGTCCCACGCGCTGGAGTAATGCGCGACTGGTTTTTCCATAGACTTCATCGAGGACGCGCAGGCGTTCGGCTTCGGCGTCTGATTCCCCGAGCACGTAGGTTTTCGATGAGCCAATGACCGGCCGCTGGCGAGCGCGCCGTTCTTCCAAGAGACTGTTGGCAGACGAAACCATGAACGTCCACGAATAGAAGGTTTTGCCCCGCGACACAACGAACTTTTGAGACGACAACTATTCGACGGTGACGCTGTTGGCGAGATTGCGCGGCTTGTCCACGTCGCAGCCGCGGGCAACGGCGATGTGATAGGCGAGGAGTTGCAGCGGGATCACGCCGAGCAATGGAAAGAGCGGGTCGAGCGTGGCGGGCCTTCATTTCGCGGAGGTTGCTCCACGTTTTATCGTAGAGCGCGTCATTCGGTGCGAGCATCACCACGGGCGTCTTCTCGTCCAGCAGGGCGATGGGGCCGTGCTTCATCTCGGCGGCGGGATAACCTGCCGCGTGGATGTAGGAAATTTCCTTGAGCTTGAGCGCGCCTTCGAGAGCGACAGGGAAACCATATTGGCGACCGAGGAAGAAGAAGTCGTCAGACTTCGCATAACGCACGGCGATCTGTTTGATATGGGCATCTTGCGCAAGGATCTGTTCGACCTGCTGTGGGATGGCTTCGAGCCGCGCGGATGATTTTCAAGCTGCGCTGCACGGGCAGGTTTCGGATGCGCCCCAAGTAGAGCGCAAGGAGTGAGAGCAGGGTGATTTGTGAGGTGAACGCTTTGGTGGAGGCGCCGCCGATCTCGGGGCCGGCGCGCAGATAGATGCCGCCATCCGCTTCGAGCACGGCGATTCCAGCGCTGTCATAGCCGCGGTATTCGACACGGCGCAGGCCTTCAAGAATTAGCGGGGTGGCGGGGTGTTTGCGGACATAACCTAAAATTCCACACCTCGTAGGGAGGGGGTGCTGGCTCGAAGTCTCTTGCCCTTCGATCTGTGGCAAGGTAATAGAAGTCCTCTCAACTCCGCAAGCGGAGAAGTTTATTTATGTCAGCGAACAACAATTCCAACACCAGTGGCAGCGTCCTGTGTGTCGTGATGGGCGGCGGGCAGGGGAGGCGTCTCTTTCCGTTGACGAAGGAGCGCTCCAAGCCGGCCGTGCCGCTCGCGGGCAAGTACCGACTGGTGGACATCCCGATCTCCAACTGCATCAACTCCGATCTGAAGCGCGTCTATCTTCTCACGCAGTTCAACTCGGCCTCGCTGCACCGGCACATCTCGCAATCGTACAAGTTCGACCATTTCTCCGGTGGTTTTGTGGAGATTCTCGCCGCGGAGCAAACGCTGCACGACACTTCGTGGTATCAGGGCACGGCCGACGCGGTGCGCAAGAATCTGATCCATTTCCTCAACCACCGCTTCGATTACATGATTATCCTGAGCGGTGATCAGCTTTACCGGATGGATTTCCGGAAGATTCTCGCTCAGCACGTGGAGACACTGGCGGAGTTGACCATCGCCACCATTCCCGTCGATCGCGCCACCGCCCCCTCGCTCGGCATCCTGCAGATCAACAGTGATAGACGGATCGTGAATTTCGTCGAGAAGCCGAAGGAACCGGCGGCTCTCGACCCGCTCCGACTGCCGCGCGAGTCGTACGGAAAACTGGGCATCGAGGGGCAGGAGGATTTTTTTCTCGCCTCAATGGGCATCTACGTCTTCAACCGGCAGGTGCTCCTCAAGTTGCTCGACAACGCCCACACCGACTTCGGCAAGCACATCATTCCCAGCGCCATTCAAACCCATCGCGTCTTCTCCTACGTCTTTCAGGGCTACTGGGAAGACATCGGAACGATCCGTTCGTTCTTCGAGGCGAACCTCGACTTGGCCGCGGAATTGCCGCGCTTCAACTTCTTCGACATGTACGCGCCGATCTACACGCGTCCGCGCTTCCTGCCGGCGTCGAAGATCAACGGCGCGGCCATCGATCACGCAGTCATCTCCGACGGTTGCATCATCAATCATGCGCAGGTGCAGCACTCCATCGTCGGCGTGCGCAGCCTCATCGGCGCCGGCACGCGGCTCTTCCGCACCATCTTGCTGGGCAGCGACTATTACGAGGCTCAGGAATCCATCGCGACGAACGAGAAACTCTCCCGCCCGCGCATCGGTATCGGCATCAATTGCCGCATCGAGAATGCGATCATCGACAAGAACGCCCGCATTGGTGACAACTGCGTCATCACCCCGCACGGCAAGCCGGAGAATTTCGATCACCCGCTCTACTACGTTCGCGACGGCATCGTCATCATTTCCAAAGGCGGCGTCGTGCCGCACGGCACGGTGATTTGATCCCTGCGCCGACACGCTTTGCGCCTTTGCGCGTGATGATTGTTTTGGTTGAATCACTGCGATGAGCGACGAAGTGATCTATCGCATCCGCACCAAGGCTTCCGGTCCCGCCGGCAAACTGCCGGTGACTGAAGACCTTCTCCTGCACCAGCCCAGCGGCAATCTCTTCGGCCTGACCCAGAACGCCGGTATGGGTTGGAACCCCGCCGAGTTGGGCCGCAAGCAGTTCCTCATCCTCAGCACACAGGGCGGCTTGCGCGCGCCAGACGGCTCGCCGATCGCCCTCGGCTACCACACCGGCCATTGGGAGATCGGCCTGCTGATGGAGGCGGCGGCGCGGGAGTTGCGCGATTTGAAGACGATTCCCTTTGCCGCGTACTGCTCTGATCCCTGCGACGGACGCACACAGGGAACGCCCGGCATGTTCGACAGCCTGCCGTATCGCAACGATGCCGCGCAGATATTCCGTCGTCTCATCCGCTCGCTGCCGGTGCGCTCGGGCGTCATCGGCGTGGCCACGTGCGACAAGGGACTGCCGGCGATGATGATGGCACTCGCCGGCGTGCCGGATTTGCCGAGCGTGCTCGTGCCCGGCGGCGTCACGCTTCCGCCCGAGACAGGCGAAGATGCCGGGGCCGTGCAAACACTCGGTGTGCGGTACTCGCACGGATTGATTTCGCTCGAAGAAGCGGCGGACCTCGGTTGCCGCGCCTGCGGCACGCCGGGCGGTGGCTGCCAATTTCTCGGGACCGCCGCGACATCGCAAGTCGTCGGTGAAGCGCTCGGCATGTCGTTGCCGCACTCGGCACTCGCGCCGTCCGGCGAGGCGGTTTGGACTGATCTTGCCGTGCAGTCCGCCCGCGCCGTGGTTGAGTTGGAGAAGCGCGGGCTGAAGATGCGCGACATCCTCACCGATGCCGCCATCCGGAACGCGATGGTGGTTCACGCGGCCTTCGGCGGCTCGACGAATCTGCTGCTCCACATTCCAGCCATCGCCCACGCGGCGGGTCTGCGCCGGCCGACCGTGGAGGATTGGATTGATGTGAACTCGAAAACCCCGCGTCTCGTCAGCGTGTTGCCGAATGGTCCGGTGCATCACCCGACCGTGCGCGTCTTCCTCGCCGGTGGTGTGCCGGAGGTGATGCTCCACCTGCGCCGACTCGGTTTGCTCGACACCAGTGCGCTGACCGCCTCAAGCAAAACGCTGGGCGACGTGCTCGATGAATGGGAACGTTCCGAACGCCGCGTGCGCTTTCGGGAGATTTTACGGCGGCAGGACGGCGTGGAGCCGGACGACGTGATCATGTCGCCAGAGCAAGCGCGTGCGCGGGGTTTGACCAGCACCGTCACTTTTCCGCGCGGGAACATTTGTCCCGAAGGCGCGGTCATCAAAAGCACGGCCATCGATCCGAGCGTGGTGGATGCCGACGGTGTTTATCGAAAAGAAGGACCGGTGCGGATCTTCACGAGCGAACGCGCGGCCATCGCCGCAATCAAGGGGAAGTCCATCGTGGCTGGGGATGTGATGGTGCTGGCCGGCATCGGCCCGATGGGCACTGGGATGGAGGAGACCTATCAGGTGACGAGTGCGATCAAGTATTTACCGTTCGGCAAACACGTGGCGCTGATCACGGATGCGCGCTTCAGTGGTGTTTCCACCGGCGCGTGCATCGGCCATGTGGGGCCGGAGGCGCTGGCGGGCGGGCCGATCGGCAAGCTGCGCGATGGCGATGTGATCCGCATCGAGATCAACCGGAACACGAACACGGGCAGTGTGAATTTCGTGGGCGAGGGCGGGAAACGATTCAGTCCGGAGGAAGGTGAGCGCCTCCTTGCCGCCCGCGCGTTGCGCGATGACCTCGCTGCAAACCCAAACCTTCCGGCTGACACGCGGTTGTGGGCTGCATTGCAGCAGGCCAGCGGCGGGACATGGGGCGGATGCGTCTTCGACGCGGATCTAATTATTAAAAAATTGACCTGAACGGTTAAATTTTGAGGGCAGTTCTTGGTTGTCCGTACTGAAGGAGGTTGAAAATGGAAAAGACGGCGGATTGCTCCGCCTCCTTCCCGTGTCAGTCCGTACTGGCTTTTGAAGGGACCAGCTCGGTCAATTCTTCTTGGCCGCCGTGGGAGCGGGGGAAACGGTCGAGGTGCTGACGGTCGGCTTGGTGGCTTTGGGTTTCTTGTTCTCGAGCTTCTCGATGTTCTCGCGCTGTTTCTGGATTTGATCCCAATCCATTTTCTTGAGGAGGACGGCGATGGCGCGGCGGGTGCGCTTCTCTTCCTCGGTCAGGTTGTTGGCCTTGGCGAGGCGATCGAGCTGAATGGCGGCTTTGTTCAGCATGGCGAGGGATTCGTCGATTTTCTCCTGGATGGACTCGCCTTCGCTTTTGTCCTTGAGGT
>SIAT01000033.1 GCA_009691645.1 Pedosphaera sp.
GTGCTGCGCCGCCTGTGGTTTGGAAAGTAGCGGTGGATGGCACGAAAACCAAACTCATCGAAGGCACGCCGTGCAGCGGCTTGAAGTTCGGCCCCGACGGGCGACTTTACGCCTGCGTCGGCAAGGACAAGCAGATCGTTGCCTTCGAACTTCCCAGTGGCAAGAAAACCGTCATCACCGAAGACGTGCAGCCGAACGACCTCGTCGTCTCCCGCAAAGGCCACATCTACTTCACCGAGACCGGCAAGAAACAAGTGACGTTCGTGAACGCGAAGACCGGCGAAAAGAAAGCCGCGGATATTGGCATCACCGCGCCGAACGGCATCACGCTTTCGCCCGATCAAGGCACGCTGGCCGTTTCCGATTATCGCGGCGAAAATGTCTGGGCCTTCCGCATCGAAGCCGACGGCGGTTTGTCCGCCAAAGCGCCGTACATGACGGTGCGCACGCCCGTGGACACTGCCGCGCTGACGCAGGCCGTGCGTGATCCCGTTTACAAAACCGCGAGCGGCGGCGACGGCATGACGAGCGACACGATCGGCCGCTACTACGTGGCCACCGCGCTGGGCGTGCAGGTGTTTGACCCGACGGGTCGGATGTGCGGCGTGCTGACAAAGCCGTCGGAGAAGGGGATGACCAGTTGTGGTTTTGGCGGCGCCAAGATGGACTGGCTCTACGTCACCTGCGGCGACAAAATCTTCCGGCGCAAAGTGCAGGCGACCGGCGCGTTATTTTTTCAGGCGCAGGCCAAGGAACCAGCGAAGAAATAGGAGAAGTGGTGCATCCGCATGGAGTTGAACCATGAACCTTCTGATCCGTAGTCAGATGCTCTATCCAATTGAGCTACGGATGCAACCCAGAGGGATTTTCTCGCACGACTCGCGTCTCGGGGCAAGCGCAATTTGCGTGTGAGGCTGATCGCAGCCGCTCACGGCTTGGCCGTCGGCGCGGCTTGATTCACCGACCAATCGTAGTCGGTGTATTCGATGGTGAAGCCGCCCTTCCCGAGTTCGGCGGCCAGCTCGGGCGGCAAATGGCGCGCGACGAATTCGAGCAGTTGCGCGTCGCTCTTGCCGAAGTCTTCGCGGTACCACTTGAAGAGAGGCGAGAGGTGAACCACGCGCTTCTTTACGTCCACCTGGTTCTTGAGAGTGTCGCCGAGGAACTGCCGCGCCTGTTCCTGAAACTGCGTTTCCAACTCGGCGGCGCTGTACGGCTCGGTGCGGAGCGGGGGACAGCCTTTCGCGCCGCAGACGAGCGCGAAGTGGACGCTCGGGTTCTTGAACTGCTTGCGGATGAACTCGTGCTCCAGCTCGTCCAAGCTCCATTTTTTCCCGAAGAGCCGCGCAGTGGGCAGATTCCAAACAGGCCGGAGACCGCCGAGGTCCTTGATGCTTTTGGCCTCGGGATGGTCGGCGAGCAGGGCGAGTATCTGGGCGTTGTAAACGTTGAGCAGAAAGGAGAGTTGCTGATTGGGTGTCCAGCCAGCGAACGCATCGCGGGACACCGCGGCCGCGGCGTCGAGCGCAGTTTCCAGCTCGTCGCGCTGGCGGCGCAGCAGCGTGTAGTCGACTTGGCCGTTGCGGACGACGGCTTTGAGAACGCGAGCGAAGGTCTGTTGCTGGTGGTCGAAAGGAACGGCCGCCGGCGCCTTCGTGGAGTTCTCGCTGCAACCTTGGCTCAACAGGAGGAAGGCAAGTGACAGCGTGGTGAACGCGACGGGATTCATCGGAGAGATGTCATCAAACCGCTCCGCTGATAGCGGAGATCTTTTTGCCGGGCGCGCTTACTTCGCGAAACCTTGAACCTTCAGCCAGCCGGCGAGCGCGCTCGTCCACGGGTGCAGTTGCGCCGTCTTTTCCGGCGTGAAATCGCGCAGGCCGAGACCGAGGCCGTGACCACCTTTCTCGTACACGTGGAAGTCGAACCGAACGCCGTTCGCTTGCAGCGCGGAGACGAACGAGAGCGCGTTCTCGATCTTCACTCCCTTATCTTCCCACGTGTGCCAGACGAAACAGGGCGGCGTTTCCTTCGTCACCTGCAGTTCGCTGGAGAGCAGCTTCACGAGCTCGGCCGACGGCTCTTTGCCGAGCAGGTTGTTCTTCGAGCCTTGATGCGTCACCGCTCCCATCGAGATGACGGGATAGCAGAGGATGCCCAAGTCGGGCCGCGAACTGGCGCGCTCGATCGGGTCGGCGGCGTCGGGTTTGCCCGCGTCGAAGTGCGTGACGGCGGTGGAGGCGAGGTGCCCGCCGGCCGAGCTGCCCATCACGCCGATGCGCTTCGGATCGATCTTCCAGTCGGCCGCGTTGGCGCGCACCGTGCGGATGGCGTGGATCACGTCGTTCATCATCGCCGGATGCCGGTAGCCCGCGGAGCCGAGGCGGTACTTGAGCACGAAGGCCGCGATGCCGTGGTGATTGAGGAAGAGCGCGTAATCCTTGCCCTCGTGTTGCGCCAATCCGCCGTAGCCGCCGCCGGGGCAGATGACGACAGCCGCGCCGGTGGCCTTCGCCGGATCGGGCCAGAACGGCGTGAGCGTCGGAATGTCCTTCACCGGATCGGCGCCCAGTGCGCCGGGCGTGCCCTTCGGCCAGAGCGGGAAGGATTCCTTGGGCTGAGCCAAGGCGAGAGAGGCGAAAGCGAACACAATGGCGGCGGCGGTGCGGAGAATCATAGCAGTACGTTTATAGCCGAGCAGTGTCGCGGTTCCACTTCTTTTTTCGGAGAGGCAGGGGCCGTCGTTCGCCGTTACAGCGCGAGTCGCACGAAGCGTTCCTGCAACTGTTGCTGCCAGCGGGTGAGATAACTCAGATGATGGAAAATCTGTTCGAGCCGGTCGAGCGGACGAACGTCGGTCTGCCATTCGGCATCAATCGCTCTCAACGCGCCATCGGCTTCGGCGCGTTGCCCGGCAATCTTTCTTTGGAGCGCAGCGATGCGGCCGCTCCACTCGGCGGCCTGTTGGAAGAGTTGGGCTTTGAGCAACGGCGATGTGGCGCGGTCTTTCTCGGCGAGGAAGGCGTCCGTGCCGCGACAGAGCTGGCCGATCTCGAGGAACAGATCGGCGGTGCCGGGCTGGATGGCGTGGATCTCGGCGGGCTTGGCGCCGCGTTCGAGCGTGAGCAAATGCTGCAGGCGTTCCTTCGGTTCGCGCAGACAATTGTAGGCGGCGTTGAGTGATTGGAAACGGCTGTTCGCGGCCTGTTTCTCGGCATCGCCCGCGTTGTGAAAACGGTCGGGATGCGTCGTGGACGAGAGGGTGAGAAACTTGGTCTTGAGCACCTCGGCGTCCAGCCACGGCCTGCGAGGTTCGTCGAACAGGGCGAAGTGGTCCGCGGGCGCGCTCACGCGCTGAAGCTCTCGCCGCAGGAGCAACTCGTGGCGGCGTTCGGGTTCTTCACCTTGAAGCCGCCGTCGGTCAGCGCTTCCACGTAATCCAACTCCGAACCGGTGACGTAGAGCGCGCTTTTCGGATCCACCACCACGCGCACACCGGCGCTTTCGACGAGGAAGTCGCGCGCGGCCGGGCCGTCTTGCAGATCCATCTTGTATTGCAGGCCGGAGCAACCGCCGCCCAGCACCGCCACGCGCAGCACGCCGGCGGGCCGGCCCTGCTTGGTGAGCAGAGTGGTGACTTTGCGCCCCGCGTTGCTGGTGAGCTTGATGAGTCGCTCGTCGCCCACGCGGAAGCTCGGCGCGGACGCGGTGGGCGATTTGATGCCTGTTCCTGCAATCATTCCAACGTGAAGCTATCGCCGCGGGGAAGAGGCGTCAATGCACAGTCGCGTTGCACCGCGGTCTCCGTTCAACGCAATTGGCGCAGTTGCCGTCGGGCGAGATACGTGTCGAGCCGCGCGAGGAGGAAGCGCGCCCAGTACGACTTGATCCGTTCCCAGAAAGTCCACTCGCGCCGCCACGCCTCGGGCCGCACGGCGCGGCAGTGCTGGAGCATCCCGTCGAAAATCTCCCGCGCCTCGGCGGCGAGCGCGCGGTTCGGCAGGCGCAGCAGCAACTCGTAGTTGATGCGCAGGCCGCGCTGGTCGAGGTTCGCCGAGCCGGCGTACGCGATGCCGTCCACCACGATGAGCTTCGTGTGGAGGATCTGCGGTTGGTACTCGTGAATCTCCACGCCGGCGCGGAGCAACGACGAGTAGAAGGCGCGGCTGGCGAGCTGGCTCACGGCCACGTCGGTCTTGCCCGGCAGGATGAGCCGCACGCGCCCGCCCGTTCGCGCCACATGGGCCAACGCGCGGTTCAAGCGCCACGTGGGCAGGAAATAAGCGGTGGCGATCTCCACCTGCCGTGCGTGTGCCAAATCGTCGAGCAACGCGTGAAGGATCGAATTGCGCCGCTGCTCCGGCGTTTCGAGCAAGATGCCCGACTCGGGTGTGTGGAAAGTTTCATCGTTCGTGCTGTGCCGCAGCCAGCGCACGCGGCGTGGATGCTCGCGGTCGGCGCGGGTGAACATCGTGTCGAAGGTCTTCGCGAGCGCCGCGGCCAGCGGCGCCGCCACGCGGAGGCCGAGATCGCGCCAGCCCTTTGTCACCCCGTCGCCGTCGTATTCCGCGCTGATGTTGAAGCCGCCGACGAACGCCACCGTTTCATCACATACGAGCAACTTGCGGTGATCGCGGAAGATCGCGTGGTCGAGCATCAGCGGGTTGAACCAGCGGAACTCGCCGCCGGCGCGTGTGAGCGGCGCCCAGTAGTCATGGGGCAATTCGTGCGAGCCCCACGCATCGAGCAGCACCTGCACGCGCGCACCGCGGCCGCAGGCTTCGACCAGCGCATCGCGGAAGGCGTCGCCGGGCGGACCGTTGCGGAAGATGTACATCTCCAACCGCACCGACTGGCGCGCGCCACGGATGGCCGCAAGCATCGCCGACAATCCATCCGCACCGGTGCGCAGCCATTCGCAGTATGTGTGAAGTGCTGGAACCTCCCGAGGCATACCGGATGTTAGCGCGGGGAGAGGCCGTTTAGCAAACCTGCTGGAAAATCGTTCCATCGGCACCGTGGCTTCTGGCATATTGTCGGGGTGAAGCGCTCGTTGACCCTGTTCCTGCCGTTCCTGCTGGCGGCCTCATCTCTCTTCGGCCAACTCATTCCGGCCAAGACCCAGGTGAGCCTACTGCTCGATGCCGAGCAGGCGCGCCCGGGCGAGACCGTCACCGTCGGTGTGCGGCTTCAGATGCCGCCGGGCTGGCACACCTACTGGCGCAATCCCGGCGAGGCTGGCGATCCGACCAAAATCAAATGGACACTGCCCGCGGGCGTGATCGCCGGCGCGATCCAGTGGCCGGTGCCGGAGAAAGTTTTCGCACAGGAGATTTACACCTACGGCTATCACGGCGAAGCGATACTGCTGGTGTCGCTGACACTCGCGCCCGATTTGAAGCCCGGTCCGATCGCGCTCAAAGCCAGGGTGGACTGGCTCGAGTGCGAGGAACTGTGCGTGCTCGGCGATGCCGTGGTGAACGCGACGCTGAACATCGGTTCAGAAACCAAGCCGTCGAAGGACGCCGTCGCGATTGAAGCGGCGCGCAAGAAATTGCCCGGCGGCCGCAACAAGTATTCCGCCGCATGGGATGGCCCGGCCACGGGCGACAAGCGTCCGCTGCTCATCGAGTTCGCCGTCAAGGAATCGGCGCGCCAGTTTGATTTCTTCCCGAATCTCGGCGATGGCTGGTCGGTCGAGGCGAAGACCGAGACGAGCGTGGTCGGCGGGAAAGTGCTTGTGCGCAAGTTGGTGAAAAAGACCGGCGCGGCGTGGCCGGTGCAGGTTGATGGAATCATCGTCGAGTACGACAAGGAGCGGTTGATTACGGCCCACGAGGCGTTGGTGGAGATCGCGGAGAATCCGTCCGTCGCCGTGCCGGTCGCCGGTTTGCTGCTCGCCAAGATGTTGGTTTTGGCTTTCCTCGGCGGTCTCATCCTGAACGTGATGCCGTGTGTGCTGCCGGTGATCGCGCTGAAGATTCTCGGCTTCGTCCAGCAAGGCAAAGGCAATGTGGGCGCGGTGCGCAAGCTGGGGGTGTCGTACACGCTCGGCGTGTTGTTCTCGTTCCTGATTCTCGCGGGCGTGGTGCTCGGCGTGCAGCGTGCCGGCGGCGCGGCCACGTGGGGGATGCAGTTCGCCGACCCGCATTATCTTCTCGTGCTGCTCGTCATCATGACGCTCGTGACGCTGAATCTGTTCGGCGTGTTCGAGGTGATGCTCGATGGTTCGACGATGACGGCGGCGAGTGATCTGGCCTCGCGACAGGGAATCTCCGGAGCGTTCTTCAACGGCATTCTCACCACCGCGCTGGCCACGCCCTGCACCGCGCCGATTTTGGCCGAAGCGCTCGGGTTCGCTTTCAGCCAGCCGCCACGAGTCGTTGTGCTCATGTTTCTCGCCATCGGCCTCGGCCTCGCCTCGCCGTATCTCGTGCTGAGTTTCCGCCCGGATTGGCTGAAGTTTTTGCCGAAGCCGGGCGCGTGGATGGAGAAGTTCAAGATCGCGATGGGCTTCCCGATGCTGGCGACGGTGTTTTGGATCCTGTCCCTTACCGCGCCGCATTTCGGCAAGCGCGGCATGGTCTGGCTCGGCATGTTCGTGACCTTCCTCGCGTTGGCGGCGTGGGTGTGGGGTGAATTTGCTCAGCGGGGCACCGGCCGGCGCGGGTTGGCGAAGATCCTCAGCCTGCTGCTGTTTGTGATCGGTTGCGGTTACAGCTACCTGCAGCTCACGAGCCGCGATGAGATCCCGTGGAAGCCGTGGAGTGCGGCGGCCGTGGCGCAGGCGCGCGCGGAGAAGCGTGTGGTGCTGGTGGATTTCACCGCGGATTGGTGCCTCACCTGCAAGGCGAATAAACGCACCAGCATCGAGATTTCTGCCGTGCGAGCGAAGCTGAGGGAAATCAACGCGGTCGCCCTGCTCGCCGATAACACGCAGAGTCCGCCGGAGATCGCCGCCGAATTGCAAAAGCACGGCCGCGCGGGCGTGCCGCTGGTGCTGGTCTATCCGAAGGACGGCGTTTTGCCGCCCCAAATGCTGCCTACATTGCTCACGCCGGGCATCGTGATCGAGGCGCTGGAGAAGGCGGCGAAGTAGTTTTGAGGAACGGCATCAAATGAGGCTGGACGTTGGCGGCGCGCCTCTTTAGAACAGCCACGCATTTTATGAGCACAAAGCAACCGTTGGTGGGAATCATCATGGGCAGCCACTCCGATTGGGAGGTGATGCAGCACGCGTCCGAACAACTCAAGGCGCTCGGCGTGCCGCACGAGGCCAAAGCGATCTCGGCTCATCGCACGCCGGAGTTGCTACGCGACTACGCCGTCGGTGCCGCGGGGCGGGGCTTGGAAATCATCATCGCCGCGGCGGGGGGTGCGGCGCATCTGGCGGGTGTGACGGCGGCGTTCACCGCGCTGCCGGTGCTCGGTGTGCCGATCGAATCGTCGGCGCTCAAGGGAATGGATTCGCTGCTCTCGATGGTGCAGATGCCGGCGGGCGTGCCGGTGGGGACGCTCGCGATCGGCAAGGCCGGCGCGCGCAACGCAGCGTTGCTGGCGGTGGCCATGCTCGGCAACAAGTATCCGGAATACCGCGCGGCCTACGAAGGTTTCCGCCAGCAACAGACGGCACAGGGTGTAGCGAAGCAGGACATCGCGACTGCGTAGCGTGTAAAAAGCGCTTGCGCGGGCGAGGCCGATTGTTACAGTTCAGCCTCTTTTTTATGGCGGCTGGAGCGCGGTGACCGCGTTCGAAGCGGCCTTTTTGTCCGGACGATAACTTGAGCGATGAAAATTTTCACCGGCACATCGAACCGACCACTGGCCGAGGCGATTTGTAAGAACATCGGCATGGAACTGGGCAAGTGCACGGTGGACGCGTTCCCCGATGGCGAGACGTTCGTGAAGATCGAGGAGAACGTCCGCGGCGAGGACGTGTACGTGATCCAGTCGACGAGTCCGCCGACGAACCACAATCTGATGGAGCTGTTCATCATGATGGACGCGCTCCGGCGGGCCAGCGCCTTGCGCATCACGGCGGTGCTGCCTTTCTATGGTTACGCTCGGCAGGATCGCAAGGACCAACCGCGCGTGCCGATCACCGCCAAGTTGGTGGCGAACCTACTCGTGGCCGCCGGAACGAACCGCGTGCTCACGATGGATTTGCACGCGCAGCAGATCCAAGGTTTCTTCGACATTCCCGTGGATCATCTCTACGCCGCGCCGGTGATGTACAAGCACATCAAGGAAAAGGAACTGCCCGATCTCGTGGTGGTTACTCCCGACGTGGGCGGCATCAAGATGGCGCACGCTTATTCGCAGATGCTCGAGGCGGAGCTGGCCATCGTGGTCAAGCGCCGCAAGAGCGCGACGGAGATCGAGGCGATGACCGTCATCGGCGAGATCCGTGGCAAGACGGTGCTGCTGGTGGATGACTTGACCGAAACGGCCGGCACGCTCACCGCCGCTGCGAAGCTGCTCAAGCGCAAAGGTGCCCGTTCCATCGTGGCTTGCGTGTCGCACGCGTTGTTGAACGACATGGGAATTGATCGTCTCCGCAAATCAGCTATTGACGAACTCATCACAACTGATACCGTCCTCCGCCCTGCGATAGCTGGGGTGAATATCACCACGCTGTCGGTCGCGGGATTGTTGGGTGAGGCCATCAAACGGATTCACAGCAATTCGTCGGTGACCTCGTTGTTTGAGTTTAAGGGCGGACGGACGAGCTGACCGGGCGGTCGGATCGCCGGACGAAGTACGAACTGAATATGAAATCGGTAGCATTGACCGCGCATCCGCGCACTGTCGCGAAGCGCAACAAAGTGAAGAAGCTCCGCGCCAGCGGACGCATCCCCGCCGTGATCTACGGTCGCCACGGCCAACCGCAAAGCCTCGAGATCGTCGCGAAGGAATTCAAGGATCTCCTCCACCACGCCCACTCCGAGCATCTGCTCGTGGATCTCGCCGTGGACGGCAGCACCAAGCGCCTCGCCCTGTTGCAGGAAGTCCAGCACCACCCGATCAGCGGTCAGGTGCTCCACGTGGACCTGCACGAGGTGAAGGAGAACGAGAAGGTCATCATCACCGTTGAGTCTGAAGCCATCGGCCTGGCCGTCGGCGTCAAGACCGGCGGCGGCGTTCTGGAGCACGTGCTGCACCGCCTCAAAGTCCGCGCCCTGCCGAAGGATCTCCCCGAGGTCATCGAGGTTGATGTCACTGCGCTCGAGATCGGCAAATCCATCCACATCGGCGACATCAAGGCGCCCGCGGGCGTCGAGATTCTCGGCGACAAGGAACTTTCCGTCTTCTCCGTTGCGGCACCGCTGACCGAAGAGCAAGCGACCGCTGCTGCCGAGGCTGCCGCTGGAGATGCCACGAAGCAGCCGGAGATGACCAAAGAGAAGAAGGAAGAGGGCGCCCCTGCGGCGGCCGACAAGCCCGCGGCAGGCAAAGCCGCTGCCCCGAAGACCGAGGAGAAGAAACCGGCCGAGAAGAAGAAGTAATTTTTTACGCTGCGCCCGTGGATCAGCGGGGCGCAGCCAGATGGCCCGGCAATGGAGAATTTGCATCTCATCGTTGGGCTGGGCAACCCGGGCAAAGAATATGTCCGGACACGCCACAACGCGGGGTTTCTGGCGGTGGAGCAGTTGGCTGGGCGCTGGAAGTCGAGATGGGAACTGGAGAAGAAGTTCCAGTCCCGCATCGCGAAGGGCGAGCACGGTGGCAGGCGCGTGGTGCTCTGCGAGCCGCAGACGTTCATGAACCTCAGCGGCGAGGCGGTCGGTGCGCTGGTAGATTATTACCGGGTGGCAGTCGCCCGGTTGCTGGTGGTGGTGGATGATGCGGACTTGCCGTTGGGCGAGTTGCGATTGCGGCCGCAAGGCAGCAGTGGCGGTCACCACGGGCTCGAATCGATTGAGCAGCATCTCGCCAGCCGCGAGTATGCGCGATTGAGGATCGGGATCGGGCGGCGTGACGGCGCGCGGCAGATCAGCGGGCACGTGCTCGGCGCATTCAGCCGGGACGAGTGGGAAGTGATGGAGAAGATTTTGGGCCGTGCGGCCGACCAGATGGAATGCTGGTTGAACGACGGCATCGAGAAAGCGATGAACCAGTTTAACGGGGCGGTAGATCGCCCCGAGAAGTGAGAGAGCGATAATGAAAAAGTACGAAGGTCTGTTTATCCTGAATACCGCCGGCCGTGAGGAAGGCGTGAAAGAGGCCATTGATAAGGTCTCGAAGGAAATCACCACTGCCGGCGGCAAGATCGACGCGGTCCAGAAGATGGACAAGCGCCCGTTCTCCCGCGTGGCCGACAAGAAGCACAGCTCCGGCTTCTACGCGAACATCGTGTTCGAGGCCCCGCCCGCCGCCATCGCGCCGCTCCGCGCGAAGCTCGCGATGTTCGAGGAAGTTTTCCGCGTCTCGTTCACCACGGCATCCACCGTTGTTGCTCCCGCCAAGGTCGCGTAATAGCCTGTATGGCCAGTTTCAACAAAGTCATTCTGATCGGAAATCTCACGAGAGATCCCGAGCTGCGTTACACGTCCAAAGGCACGGCGATTGCCAAGATCGCCCTCGCCGTGAACCGGAACTGGACCAGCGAGACCGGAGAGAAGAAGGAAGAAGTCACGTTCGTGGACGTGGACGCCTTCGGCAAACAGGCCGAGGTGATTGGCCAATATTTGAAGAAGGGCCGACCGATCATGGTTGAAGGCCGACTCAAGCTCGATCAGTGGGACGACAAGCAGACCGGCCAGAAGCGCAGCCGCCTCGGCGTGGTGCTCGAGCAGTTCCAATTTATCGATTCCGGGCGCGGTGGTGAAAATCAAGGTGGCGGCGAATCTGCCCCGCGTCCCGCGCGTCCCGCGGCAACTGCCCCTGCGAAGGACGCGGATGCGCCTGCGCCCGAAGATGAAGACGTGCCGTTCTGAACCGATTTGGCCCGCGCGAGCGCGCCGCAATTTTTAACCCCTATTTCCTATGAAGACTGAAGTCATCCTCACTCACCACATCGTCGGCCTCGGCGGCGAGTCCGATCAGGTCAAGGTCGCGGCCGGTTACGCCCGCAACTATCTTTTCCCGCACGGGTTGGCCATCCCCGTCACCGCGGCCAACAAGCGCCGCCTCGACGCCTTGCGCCATCGCCGCGCCGAGCGCGAGGTCCACGACCTGAACTCGATGACCGAAATCTCCAAGAGCCTCGCGAAGCTCCTGCTCGTCATCAAGGTCAAGACTGGCGACGACGGCAAGATGTTCGGCTCTATCACCGCCGGCACCATCGCTGACGAGTTGAAGACCCAGTTCGGCATGACGCTCGACAAGAAGAAGGTTGTTCTTCCGCAGTCGATCCGGCACACCGGCGAGGCTGAGGTGCCGCTCAAACTGCACGCGGACATCTCCGCCGTGCTCAAGATCCGCGTCGAGAGCACCACGCCGGCGCCGGTTGAGGATCCGAAGCTCAAGGATGCCGAGAAGGCCGACCGACCGGCCAGAGGCGAGCGGCCCGATCGCAACAAGCAGCGTGTGATCAAGTCAAACTGATCGCGCCAGTATTTTCAGGGGCGGGCCTTCGTGGTCCGCCCTTTTTGTTTTCATCTGGATCATGGGGCTGAGGGTTGTGAAAAAGCTGCGAATGACTTCGGACAACTCGGCGTTGCCACGCCTGTGCCTTTCCCGTTTCCTTTCTGCGCATGATTGACGCCAACGAGACCCCCCCGAATCCGCCCGCCGACTTCGCCCGCACTCGTCGTCGCAAGCCCGCCGCCGCACCGCTCCATGTGGATCGCCCGCCGCCGCATTCCCCCGAGGCCGAGATGGGCGTGCTCGGTTGTCTGCTGCTCTCACCCAACGACGGTCTCGATATTTGTCTCGAGCGCATTCGCGCGCCGATTATGGTCACTGAAAATCGCCGCGGCGCTGCTGATTCCGAGCCGCAGACGGCGTTCTTCTACGATCTGAAACACCAGACCATCTTCGAGGCGCTCATCGAGATGCGCGAACAGAAGGAGGCCATCGATACCATCACCCTCCAGCAGCGGCTCAAGGACAAGAAGGTGCTCGATCAGATCGGCGGCCTGGCTTATCTGTTGTCCCTCGCCAACGGCGTCACTTCGCCCGCGAATCTTCGCTACTACCTCGACATCGTTTGGGACAAATACATCCTGCGCAAGATGGTGCAGACCTGCCTCTCGATGGTGAGCCAAGCCTACGAGTTCGAGGGCGAAATGCCGCGTCTGCTCGACGAGGTGGAGAGCCGCATCCTCCGCATCAATGAGGAGCGCGTGAAGGAATCGAACACCTCGATGAAGGCATTGGTGGCCGAGTCGTTCGCCAAGATCGAGTTGTATCACGGTCGTAAGGGTGCGATTACGGGACTCAGCACTGGCTTCCCCGACTTCGACAAACTGACCGACGGCCTCCACGGCGGCGAGATGATCGTCATCGCCGCGCGTCCTTCGATGGGCAAAACCTCGCTGGCGATGAACATCGCTGATCACGTGACGATCGAACAACAAAAGCCGGCCGCTGTGTTCAGTCTGGAAATGACCGCGGCATCGCTGGTGGAACGCATGATCTTCAGCCGTGCACGGATGGATCACCAAAGCGTGCGTGCTGGCTTCATGGCCGAGCGCGATTTCCCAAAGCTCCTGGTCGCCGGCGGCAAACTAACCGGCGCGCCGCTTTACGTTGACGACACGCCCGGGCTTTCCATTCTCCAGCTTCGCGCCCGGGCCCGCCGCATGCATCATCAGCATGGCATCAAGCTAATCATCATTGACTACCTCCAACTGCTTCATTCTACTTCACGGCGCGCGTCCGACAATCGGCAGCAGGAAATCGCGGAGATTTCCGGCGGTGTGAAGTCGCTGGCCAAAGAACTGAATGTTCCTGTGATCGTACTGGCCCAGCTCAACCGCGAAATGGAACGGGACAAGAACCGCAAGCCGCGGCTTTCCGATTTGCGCGAGTCGGGCGCGATCGAGCAGGACGCCGACCTCGTCGGCCTGCTTTACAAAGCGAATAGCAGTGAGGACGAAGAGAGTGTGCCGCGCGAGGAAGTTTCTGGCGCGGGAGTTCCGATTAACTTGCTCATCGCCAAGCAGCGCAATGGCCCGACGGGCGACGTGAATTTCACGTTCCTCAAGTCGTATACGCGCTTTGAAAGTGTAAGCCGAGTCAGCTCGGAAGATGTGCCGACAGAATGAAAATCAACCGACGTTTTTTTCGCCGCTGGGGCGTGGGCATGGGACTGTTCCTCGCTTTTGCCCTTCCGTTGCTGGGGCAGGAGATCAAGTTCCCCGCGCTGATCCAAGAAGTGGAGATCCGCTACGCCGGTCCCAAGACCGTCGGTGAGGACTACGTCCG
>SIAT01000034.1 GCA_009691645.1 Pedosphaera sp.
AAGGAAATTGCTTTCGCGCCCGCCGCACCGGAAACGGTCAGAACGCGGACGGGCGTCGGGGAGTGAGGGGGTCTGGGGGGAGCGAGGGGCGAAAAGAGGTTGAAGTGCGCTGGTGATGCTGCTCCGCACGGGAGATTTCGTGGGACTGATAGGAATTTGCTTTCTGGACGCTCCGCGGTTCAGACAGGCGCGTGCCTTGGCGACATCAAGCATTGGGCGCGTGCGTAGAGGGCGTGGAGGCACTGCGCGGGCCGAAGACTTCCTCGTAAGCGCTGGCGTAAGTGAAAAGCATCCACGGAACGGTCACCAATCCACCCAGACAGAAACAGAATAGGCCGGCTATATTGATGAGGCTGGCTACGAAGACGAAGGCGAAGGTCTTCCACCAATGTTTGCCGACGACTTTCCAGCTCGTGACCATCGCCTGCCAGAAATCCATCTTGCGATCCACCACCAGCGGCAGCGTGAAAGCCCAGCGGACACTCAGGTAAATTATCGGCACAAACACCGTCACGAGGAGCACCGCGGCCCCGGCCAGCACGGCCTCGGGCGATGGCTTTACTCCATTCTCGAAACGAACACCCATCGCAAACAAGGTCACCACGGTGAGAACGATGCCCGGCAGTATCGCGACGAAAACCAAGATGCCCTGCACAATTTGAGCGAGCACCAGATGGATGAAGTTGCGCTTGAAGCCCGAGAAAAGGTCCTCCACGCCAGCCTGCTGTCTGCGGGAACTCTTGATGAAGAAATAGAGCAAGCCGCCCATCAACGGCCCACCCACCAACATGCTCGCCAGCGAGAAGACAATGCCGATGCATGGAATCATCCCCAACAGTGAGATGACAATGATGATGAAGCCGTAGAGCAACACGACGCCCACGGCCACGCCAAAGTTCGCCTTCAGCAGATCCCAGCCGCGGCTCAGACAATCGCCGATGTTCAGGTCGAAATCGCGCGTCAACACATCCGCCGGCAGCGGCACCTCGCCCGCCGCGCTGCCCGCACTGCCACTGCCGATTGGCCGGAACCCCGACACTGTCTTAAAACCCTGCACTGGCGGCGCGCCAGTGGCGCCGCTCGCGCCCGGCAGCAACGCGGCCAGTTCCGGATAATTCGCCAGCGGTTGAAACGTTCCGCTATCCTTCTGCACTTGGGTCTGGCCGTTGGCGCGGCCTTGCGCGATCCACTGCTGAATCTGCTCAAGAGCAATCGGACCGTATTCGTTGCCGTCGCCGCCGATGATTTTGTACATAGTGATGCGTTAAGTGACACGGGCGTTGTAGGGGAAACCGACCGTGCAAGCAAGCGCTGCCGCTCAGCTATTCCGCGCAAAGACCTTGCCGGGCAACTGCCGCACCAACCGCTTCATCTCGAGACCGAGTAACGTCACCGAAATCGTCGCGGCGGGCAGTCCCACGTGGCGAATAATCTCATCAATCTGACGCTCCTCGTGCTCGAGCGTGGCGAGGATTTTTTGTTCCTCGGCTGAAAGTTCCAGCAACGGCAACGCGCCGGTCTCGGCGGGCGAAGCCGGCCGGTTGCTTGCGGGAAAGAGATATTCGAACTCGCTCAGAATGTCCTCGGCATTCTCGCAAAGCTTCGCCCCTTTCTTGATCAGATCGTGACAGCCTTTGCTGCGCGGCGAATCCACACGGCCCGGCACCGCGAAAACCTGCCGGCCGTACTCGGTGGCGAGACCCGCCGTGATGAGCGCGCCGCTGGTGAGGTTCGCCTCGACGACCACCGTCCCGAGCGTCATGCCGGCCACGATGCGGTTGCGGATGGGAAAGCTCTGCTTGTCCGCCGGCCGGTTGAACGGGAACTGTGTGATGACCGCGCCGCTAGCGGCGATCCGCTCGAACAGCTCGGCGTTCTCCGGCGGGAAGACAATGTTGATGCCCGTGCCGAGCACGGCGATGGTGCGGCCCTTCGCGGCCATCGCGCCTTGATGCACCGCGGTGTCGATGCCCCGCGCGCCGCCGCTCACCACCGTGACCCCCGACGAAGCGACCTGCCACGCGAGTTTACGCGCGGTCTCGATGCCGTAATGCGTCGTCTGTCGCGAACCCACCATCGCCACCGCCTGCCGATCGCGTGCCTCCATCCGGCCCTTCACGTAGAGCGCGACCGGCGGATCGTAAATCTGCCGGAGCGATTCAGGATATTCCTCGTCCAGTTGCGTAATCACGCGGCAGCCGAACTCGGCGATCCGCTTCAGTTCGCCCGCGAGGTCCACGCTCTTCTCCCAATTCGCGATGGCCCCGGCGGTTTCCACCCCGATGCCGCGAACACGGATCAGTTCCGCGCCACTGGCGCGCAGGATCGCCGGCGCGTCGGTGAAGTGATCGAGCAGTTGGCGGACGCGGATGGGGCCGACACCCTCGATGAGATTGAGTGCGATGAACGCTTCGCGGGGATTCACGTCCTACCGGTAACCCCGAACGGCAGACGGCGCAAGTTCACCTCGGTGGCAGCAGCACGCGTCGCAGCGCGTCCATCATCGTCTGCTCCGCGCCGGGCGCCACCCAGCACCAATCGCTCAGATTGCCATCGCGCTCGGCCCAGTGTTGCTCGGTCGGGATGTAACCGGTCGCGCCATCGCCATAACCCGCCACAAGCACGAAGGAATCGGGGCGCAGTTTCTGTGCGGCAAGCTGGTATTCCACGTACGCTTCGCCGGGCAACAGCAGAAATTGCGCGGCGCCGAAATCAATCAGCGGCAGGTCAATCGGCCGTCCGGCGGCGGAACGCTTGCGCCAACTCAAACCCATCGCCGCGAGACATTGCTGGAACGGCGCGACGCCGGCCGTGAGCTTTTTCTCCATCTCCACCGGATCGAAATCGCCATTCTCACGCAGCATCAGTTTCAATGGCACGTGCCGGAACGCGATCTTCTCCACCGGTCGGCGGCGCGTTTCCTGCCACGCGGCGGACATCGCGGCGTGAAGCCGGTCGGCAAGCGCAATGCGATTGGTGCGCGCGCCGTCATTGTATTTGCCGGCGGTGACGTTGCCGCTGCAGCCGGAGAAATAAATCTGGAACACGTCCGGCAATTCCTTTTGTCGCCGCGCGCGAGCCAGCCCTGGAAAATCGGCGGAGATCTCGCCGGTGCGATAGTAACTCATCGGATGCGTCGCGTAACCGCTCACGGCGGCCAGGGGCGTGTCGCCATTCCAAAAACTCAACGTCTTGAGCCACGGGTCAATCACACCGTCGCCAGCTTCACGGGCAAGCACGTTGCGCGTCGCGCTGCCGCGGTCGAAACTCAGTTTGCCATCCGGCAACACGTAACGGCGATTGCTGGCGATCCGTTCCACCTTCGCCTGTCCGGTGCCGAGATGGGTGAACCGCCGCGCTTTCGGGAGCGACGCGCGCAACGCTTCGGCCACGCGCCGCACGGCTTTCTCGTGGAACTCCAGATCGCACACGCTGCCGGCCAGGTTGCGCGCGCGCAAAATCCGTTCCGCCTCCAGATCCGCGACCGGCGCTTCGTGCTGGTGAATGGTCGTGACGAACACGCGCACCGACTCGGTGCCCGCCGCCTCGGCCAGCGCGGCGCGCCAGCGATCGTACGCGTCGTTGCGGATCTCGCACCAATCCACCGAGACGAACACGATCGGCTTCTCCGCGCCGAGGATGACGAACCCGCGCGCAAGCAACGGATCGGCGACGGACTTCGCCTGCCACGCACCGCCCATCATCCCGTGGCCGACGGGCACGGTGACATCCGCCTCGAAAGTCGCGAGCGAGAACTCCGCGGCCGCGAGTGCACGAGCAATGCAGAGCGGCGCGATGAGCGGCAGAAGGGGTCGAAAAAGGGATCGCATCACTCCGGTCTAGTGGGGCGGCGCGGCGCAGGCAAGTTTCAAATGCTTTTTGACATTCGTCCATCAAAGTTAACAATCGCGCGCGGATGGCTGTTCCAAAGGAGAGTTCCCCGAAGACGAGCGCGCAGGCCTGCGATCTGTGCGGCTGCGTGGATTATTTGCTCTTCGCCGAGAAAGGGCGCGGCAGTAGCGCGCTGCGCACGGTCATCTGCCGCGGTTGCGGGTTGGTGCACACGAACCCGCGCCCGAGCGAACAGGCGAATCTCGAGTTCTATCACAAGACTTACTGGGGCCAGTACAAGAGCCAATCCGCGCCGGACGAGCGTTTCTTCCGCCGCCGTTTGCCGAAGATCAAACCGCTGCTGCAACTGCTCCGACCGCACCTGCGCCCCGGCGTGAAGGTGCTCGAGGTGGGCTGCGGCGTCGGCGCGCTGCTCTGGAGCATCAAGTCGCTCGTCGGCACCGGCACGTTCATCGGCGTGGAACCACACGACGGCCATGCAAAGTTCGCGCGCGAGGTGAAGGGTCTCGATGTGCGCAACGCGCTGCTGGAGGAAGTGGAAAAAGATTTGCCCCGCGCACACTTCGATCTCGTGGTGATGAACCACGTACTCGAACACACCACCAGCCCGACGCAAACGCTCACCACGCTCAAGCAACTCCTGCGGCCCGGCGGGCTGTTCGTCGCCGAAGTGCCGAACATCGAGGCGCCCGGTTCGCGGCTCTCGCACTTCTTCCACGTCGCGCATCACTACAATTTCTCACCGCACACACTGCAACGGTTGGGGGTGAAATGCGGCCTCCGCATGCGCCACGTCTCCGCGCTCGACGGCGATCTGCCCGGCACGCGGCTGCTGGGAATTTTCGAGAACACCGCGCCGGATCCCGATGTAGCGCTGCATTTCATCCGCGACGATGCCGACGAACGCGCGACCGCCCTGCGACGCTACAATCGCTGGTATTGGCTCACCGGCGCGAGTCTGCGCAAGAAAATCACCCACTGGCAGCGCCAGCGGATGTGAGATCGGAATATGCCCTGCGCTGAAACGCGGGGCTTACTTGTCGGAAGTCTTCAGCAACTCCTCAGCCGACCACGGAGCGATGCGGCTTTTCTCGGTGTCACGAATCTTTTTGACCTGCTCTGACGTGACGGCGGAGAAGCTGTGGTCCCAGTCCTTGTTACGCCGGACGTAGCTGATGACCGAGGCGATCTGCTGATCGCTCATGTTGTCCTTCCACGGCACCATCGCGTTGTTGAAGTCCAAACCATTGACCTTGATCGGGCCTTGAATGCCGTGAAGCACGAGACGGATGATCCGGTTCGCCCCCTCGGTCTTCACCCAATCGGAACCGGCGAGTGGCGGGAACTGGCCCGCCGAGCCGAGGCCGGAGGCTTGATGGCACGCGGCACAATTCTGGGTGTAAAGCTTGCGACCTTCGAGGAAGGCGATGCGCTCGGGATCCTTCGGCAGGAAATCTTCGAGCTGCTTGGTCGAGACGTACGGCGCGAATACTTGCGCGGAGAAACCGCCGTCGTTCTCATCGAACCGCACCGTTCCGGCGTAGGCGACGACGGCGAGGGCGACGATAATCCAGATCGGAAAGGCTCCGGCGTTGGCCTTCGGCTCAGCCGCCTCGGGCGGGAGCGAGGAAAGTTTTTGCGTGTCCGCGTTCATTTCTTGGCAGGAGAATTGGTGGTCGGAGCCGAGAGCGTGGCCGGTTTGGTTTTTGGCTTCGCCGGCAGCGGCGCTTCAAAGAGCGGCGCATCGGACCGCAGGCTGCGGAGATACGCCACCAACGCGAGCGCGTCGGCTTTCGGCACGATCTCGTGGCCGGCGAACCGCTGGGCTTCCTCGGGCGGCAGCTTGAGCGCGTTGGGCGAGGGCTTGGCACCAATGGCGCCCTTCGTGAAGAGGAAGCGATACGAGGGCATCACGGATTTCTCCGCCACCAATCGCGGTTTGTAGAGGTGGACGAGGTGCCAGTTATCATCAATCTGACGCGCGCCAATGTTGGCGAGGTCCGGCCCGATGCGCGAAGAACCAAGCATCACCGGCGAGTCGAAGATATAATCCTGCGCGACCGTGCGGCGCGCGCCCCAACCGCGGGCGATGTCCGTTCCCGGCCGCACTTGTTGCGTGTGGCAGGCGGCGCAGTTGTTCGCGCGATAGACATCCGCGCCCTGCTGGGCGAGACCCGATCGGGCGGAAGGATAGATTTGACCAGTCTCCTCGATCTCCACCGGCTTGAGCGCGCCGAGTTGGATTTGGGGCCAGACCACGAGGCCGAACCACGAGGTGGAAAGCGCGGCGAAAATGCCGAACACCAAAAGCGGGGCTTGATTCATCGGGCACCTCCGTTCGATTCAACCCAGGCAGCGAGCGCCGCGCACGGGCAGAACCGGCGCGCGAGCAACCGCACCAGATTCCCCACCAGCAGCAACGAACCGGCCAGCCAGAGAATCTCGCCGAGTGTGGAAACGCGGATCGGCATCAGTGCCGTGCGTGAGATTTGGTTGAAATCGACACTCGGATCGAGCAAGCCCATTCCCTGCTTCCAGCCGCCGACGGCCAGCGGCAGCGCCACGAGCAGCACTCCAGCCGAAGCCAGTGTGAAGTGCCATTTCATCGGGTTTTCACAAGGCCAGTCAGTGCCAGCCAGACGCGGGACGATGTGATAAATCGCGGCGAACATCGCCATCGAAAAGGCACCGTAGAATGCGACGTGCTTCACCGCCGCGGTGTAGTGGGTGAATTGAAGCGCCGCGCTCACGAGGGGGTTCATCGCCATCACCAACGTCGCCGTGAGATAGGCGAACAGACCGAATCCGGCGAAACGCAGTACGCGACATTCGGCGCCGAGCACCACCTGTCCATTCGCCGTGGCGTGGAGATTCCATGCCACCACGAAAAGCGGGAAGATCATGAGCAAGCTGGCGAATCCGCCGAGTTTCACCATCCAGAGCGGGAGCGGCGCACCCTCGTACAGGCCCGTCCAGCCGCCCAGTATCAGCAGCATCCAGAAACCGAGCAGCGCGTAACCGCGGTTGTGGAGCGGACGGTTGAGCAGTTTCGGCACGAGGTAGAAAATCACCGCCAGCGCCGAACCGCCGAGCCAGATTTCGCGGAGAACCGCGACGGCCCACAAGTTGATGGCCGCCTGCGCCACGCCGCGCACGGGATCCACGAGTAGCAGGCTGTGCACGGTGAGGTAAGCCCACGGTAATGCGAACAGCGCCGCGAGCAGATACCACTGCGAGACGTAGCTCTCGCGTTCGCGGCGTTGGAAATAAGTCGCCAACGCACAGAGCGCGATGAACGTGTAGGCGATGAGCAACGCCGGCACGGCGTAACCCGGGAATTCAAAGCCTTCGTAGCCGCTGCTGTCACCGGCAAGGATGCCGCCGACACCGGCCGTCACAGCGAGATTCCAGACAACCGCTCCGAGCAGCGCGACCAGCGGCGCGACGAGCGGTGTGCCGCCGAGGCGGGAAAGCATCCAGAGCGTGACGCCGAGAATGGCTTGAGCAGCGAAGCCGAAGAGGAAAGCGTTGCTCGCGGCGGCGAGCACGCGGCCGTAGGTCAACTCGGCACCGCGCACGAGCAGCAGCGGTTGGTGCATCTTGAGCGAGGCGATCAGGCCAATCGCGGCGGCGGCCACGAGCCAGAGCGCTGCGCTGGTGAAAAGGAACAGCACCGGGGCGCGGCAGGAGGCGTCAATCTCCGCCGAGGTGGCCGGGGCGTTCGCGCGCGAATCGGTTTGGGTCGAAAGGCTCATCAAAGAGTCAGATTAGTGTTCCTCTTCACTCGAAATCAATCTTGGGCAGTGGCGCGCTGGCTTTGTCCACGCGCTGGAGCAGGTTGCTGCGTCCGGTGACCGGATTCTCCCACTCCTTCACAGTGAGCTTCATCGCTTCGGCAACGGGCAGGCGAACAATCTTGCGCACGGGATCGAGGCGGCCGTAGTGGGCGAGCGCGTCGGTGTTGGCGGCGTTCATCTCGGCGAGGGCTTTGGCGCGCTCGGCGCCGCGGGCATCCCCGACGGCTGCGGGCCGGGCCGGCAGATAACGGCTGATCACCCAGCCGACGAGCACGGCGACGAGCACGACGCCGACAAGCTCGCGGACGTAGCGGGACCTGATGGCCTCAGCGGCCTTGTCGCTTTCGGTCTTCATTAATCCTCGTCTCCCGGATGCTCGCTGGCGGCGTCCGCCGACGAGCTGGCTCCGTGCCCGAGCGCTTCCTCGAACCGCGGATCTTTCTGCGGATACGGAGCGTGGGCGTGGAAATATTTCAGGAACACGATGGCCAGCGTGCCGCCGATGAACGCCATCGCGGCGAGATCGGTCAGCGCGAAGTGGATGCCGGTCGGATGGTACACCGGCATGATGTTGTACTGCATGTCGAGGTAGTGCATCAGCCAGACCCAGATGGCCATCGGGATCATCAGCTTGAGATTCAGCTTGGCATCGATGCGCAACAGCAGGAGGAACGGCCCGAAGAAATGGCCGAACACCGTGATCATCCCGACCGCCCACCACGAGCCTTGCTCGCGCAGCACGTACCAGAAAGTTTCCTCCGGCATCGCCGCGTTCCAGATCAGGAAGTACTGCGAGAAATGGATGTACGCGTAGAACACCGTGAAGGCGAAGAGCAGCACGCCCATGTCGTGAAACTGGCGGCGGTGCAGAATCGGGATGTAGCCGCGCCGTTGCATCACCATCGCGATGATGTAAACCGTGGCGAGCGTCGTCCAGACGCTGCCGGCGAAATAATACACACCGTACATCGTGGAGAAGAACTGGTGCTGGAGCGATTTCATCCAGTAGATCGCCGCGAGCGTGAGAGAGAAGGCGAAGATGAAAACGCCGCCCGCCGCCCATTTGCGCATCGCGAAAGTGCACTCCACCGCGCCGGTCGCATCCTGCTTCAGCGACCAACTGCGGAGCTTGTAGCTCAACAGCGTCCAGACACCGAAGAGCACGGCGGCCATGATGTAGAACGTCGGCGGATTGAAGAGCGCCACCTTCACGTGCAGCGCGTGGTCCGTGTGCGGATCAATCGTCATCCACGGATAGAGCTGCGGCGCCAGCCACGCGATCGGGATGAAAAGCAAACCCAACACCGGCGTCAGAAAAGCGATGTGCTCAAGAAAGCGGCGGATCGGCACCGACCAACTCGAGTCGAACAGGTGATGCAGAATCACTAGGAACATCGCCCCGAGGCAGATGCTCAGGAAAAACATGAAGGCCACCAGATACGAGTAGCCGAACTGCTTGGGATCCGAGACCGCCCCGACGACCAACCCGATGAGGCCGGCCACGACGAGCACGTACGGCAGCTTCTCCCAGCCGGAACCCTCGTGGGCGGCGGCGGGCGTAGCGGTGGCAGCGGGTGAACTCATAACCTTATTTCAATTGCGCCCGCTCAGCGGTGGAAAGTTCGTCCTCAAACGCCAGGCGGCTGCGTTGCAGGGCGCGCAAGTAGGCGACAATCGCCCAGCGATCGTCGATCGTCACATTCGCGCGGTAACCGCCCATCAGATTGCGCCCTTCGGAGATGACGTGGAAAAGCTCGCCGTCCGGCAGCTTCACGATGCGGGCGTCGTGCAGGTTCGCCACCACAGCCATCGCACCAATCTTTTTCGTGATGCCGTTGCCGTCGCCCTGCGCGCCGTGGCACGGCAGGCAACTGATGGCGTACCGATCGCGTCCGCGCGCGAGCAGTTGCGAGGTGATCTTCATGGGAAGCGTCTCGACGAAATTCGTCACACCCAGCACGCGGCCGGTGTTCTTCGGAATGGCGGCGAACGGTGTGCCGCGCGCAACGGTCCCCTCGACTAGGAACTGCGAGCTGCGGCCGTTCGGCAGCAGCGCGTTCGGCTCCTGCGGGCGCAGCTTGGGCTGCCGATCCATGTCTGGGAAAATCTCCAGTGGCGGCTTGCGGGACGTATCGCCACGGAAACCGAGCACACTCACCACGAGCGCCGCGACCAAAGTTAAACCGAGCACAACGTAGCGCATGTTACTCCTCCACCAGCTCGATGTGCTTGCTGCCGGCCGTTTCCAGCAGCTTGCGGGTTTCTGTCTCCGAGTACTTGCTGTCGGATGTCTCGATCACAACGTAGAACTTGTCGTGCGTCACCTGCGCGAACCGGCGGTTCTTGAGCAGCGGATGATACAGGCACGGCAGGCGGTTGAGGAACAGCATGCCGAAGAGGGTCGCGAACGAGGCGAACAAAATCGTCAGCTCGTAGCTCACCGGGAAGGCGAAGAGCGGGCTGAAGAGCGGCTTGCCGCCCACCACGAGGCGGTAGTCGAACGCGTTCTGGAACCAGATCATCAGCATACCGGTCGTGTAACCGGTCACACCACCAACGAAAGTGAACCAGCCGACGGGCGAGTTCTTGAGCCCCATCGCTTCGTCCATCCCATGTACGGGGAACGGCGTGTGGACATCCCAGCGCTTGAAGCCGGCCTTGCGCACCACGCGCGCGGCGGCCATCACGTCCGCCGGCGTGTCGAACTCCGCGATGATGCCGTGGGGCTTGCTCATCAGTGGTGCCCTCCCTTGGCGCCGCCCAGCGGGTGGTGCGGATCGGCCTGCGGCGTGACGCCTTTCACTTCAGCGATCGCGATCATTGGCAGGAACCGCATAAACAAAAGGAACAGCGTGCAGAACAATCCGAAGCTGCCGACGAATGTGAGGATGTCCACGTAGGTCGGGCTGAAGTAACCCCAACTCGAGGGCAGATAATCGCGGTGCAGCGACGTCACGATGATGACAAAGCGCTCAAACCACATCCCGATGTTCACGAAGATGGATATGATGAACACCGCGATCAGATTGGTCCGGATTTTCTTGAACCAGAAAAGCTGCGGGCAGATCACGTTGCACGAGATCATGCTCCAGTAGGCCCACCAGTACGGGCCGAACGCGCGGTTCTTGAAGGCGTACAGCTCGTTCGGGTTGCCACCGTACCACGCGATGAAGAACTCCATCCCGTACGCGTAACCGACGATCGAGCCAGTGGCCAACACCACCTTGCCCATCAACTCCACGTGGCGCACGGTGATGAGATCCTCCAGCTTGCACAGCGTGCGCAGCGGGATCATCAGCGTCAGCACCATGCCGAAGCCGGAGAAAATCGCGCCCGCGACGAAGTACGGCGGGAAGATCGTCGTGTGCCAGCCGGGCACCTGCGACACGGCGAAGTCGAACGACACGATCGAGTGCACGGAGAGGACCAGCGGCGTGGAGAGACCCGCCAGCAGCAGGTAGGCTTTCTCGTAGTTGCTCCAGTTGCGGTTCGAACCGGTCCAACCCAGCGCGAAGAAACCGTACGCGAACTTGCGCAGTTTGCTCGTCGCGCGGTCGCGCATCGTCGCCAGATCGGGCACGAGACCGACGTACCAAAAGAGGAGCGAGACCGTGCCGTAAGTGGAGACTGCGAACACGTCCCACAACAGCGGCGAACGGAACTGCGGCCAGATTTCGTTGCCGTTCGGCAGCGGCGCCAGATAGATCGGCGCCAGCCAGATGCGGCCGACGTGCACCATCGGGAAAATGCCGGCGCAAGCCACGGCGAAAAGAGTCATCGCTTCGGCCGCGCGATTGATCGAAGTGCGCCAGCGCTGGCGTAGCAGAAAGAGAATCGCCGAGATCAACGTGCCGGCGTGGCCGATGCCGATCCAGAAAACGAAGTTCGTGATGTCCCACGCCCAACCGGCCGGCTGGTTCAAACCCCACACGCCCACGCCGGTGGAGACGAGGTAGCCAATCATCGCGAACATCATCCCCGCCACACCGGCGCTGATGATGAAGGCCGACCACCACCACTTGGGCGTGGGTCCCTCGACGATGGAGGCGACGCGATCGGAAATCCAACCGAGGCTGCGCTGGTTCAGCACCAGCGGCTCGCGCTCCAGCGTCTTCGGCGTGGAGCCTTTCGTCGCCCATTTACTCTCAACGACGGAAGCCATCAGTGCGCTCCTTTCTTGGCCTCTTGCCCGTTCTTGCCATGTTCAACGAACGGGCTGGCGCTCTTCTCGAACTTCTCGCCGGTGTACTCAGTGAGGCTGAACGGATACTCGTGATAATCGGGCATCGCCGGATTCGGGTTGCGGACCTTGGCGAGATAAGTGACGCGCGGCCGGGTGTCGAGGAAGCCGAGCACCGCGTAATCGCGCGGCTGCTTCTTGAGCTGCGAGACGCGACTGTTCGGATCGAGCACGTTGCCGAAAACGACGGCCTCGGCGGGGCAAGCCTGCTGACAGGCGGTCTGCACGGCGCCATCGCGCACGGCCACATCGCCGCTGGCACCGACCTTCACCTTTTGGGCGATCTTGGCCTGCTCGACGCGCTGGATGCAGAAGGTGCACTTCTCCATCACGCCACGCATGCGGACGCTCACGTCCGGGTTGCGGGCGAGCTTGAGCAACTCCCACTCGTCGGACGAGCGCTTGGCGAACGGCCCGGCGTAGAGGTTCTCGATCGGGCGCTTGTTGTAATCGAAGAAATTGAACCGGCGCACTTTCCACGCGCAGTTGTTCGAGCAATAACGCGTGCCGATGCAGCGGTTGTACGTCATCAGGTTCAGCCCCTCCTCGTCGTGCACGGTGGCGTTGACGGGGCAGACGCTCTCGCACGGGGCGCTCTCGCAGTGCTGGCAGATCATCGGCTGGTTGACCACCTGCGGTTCGTCGATCCAGTCGAACTTCGTTTGATCCACGTCCGTGCCGGTCGGGTTGCGCTTGAGATTCGGCAGGCCGGTGAAGTAACGGTCAATGCGCATCCAGTGCATCTCGCGGCCACGGGTCACCTGATCCTTGCCGACAATCGGGATGTTGTTCTCGCTCTGACAGGCGATGACGCACGCCGAGCAGCCGACGCACATGTTCAGATCGATCGACATGCCCCACTGATGCACGTCGCTCTTCAGCGTGGGGTGGGCGTCGTACGGATGCTTGTAAATGCCGAGCGGTTGGCCGGTATTCGGATCCATCGGGATGTGCTTGGCGTGCGCCGGCGCATCCAGATCCATGTTCTTGGCGAAATCCGGCTTCTTCTCGAACTGCTTGAGATTCGCCTCGCGCACGATCGGCCGGCCTTCCATCGACCAGTGATCCTGAGTGCAGGCGAAGGGCGAGATGAAGCCCGTCTTGGAAATCGTGGCGCCCGCGGCGACATGGATTCCCGCCGTGGTGCGCAGCTTGTACGCGTTGAAACCGACCGTTTCCTGCTTCAGGAAATCCCCGCCGCGGCTGCTGCTGCCGTCGGGTTTCGAGGGCCGCAACGGATTATTGCTCGGCTTGAAATTAGCGATGCGCCCGCCCTTCTCACGGCCGTAGCCGAGGGCGAGGCCGACGGTGAACTCCGCCTGACCGGGCTGGATCCAGATCGGGCCTTTCACGCTCCGCGCGCCGAGCTTGATCTCGACCACGTCGTTGTTCAGCACACCGAGCGCGGCTGCCGTCTTGCGGCTCATCAG
>SIAT01000035.1 GCA_009691645.1 Pedosphaera sp.
AGCGACTCGGCATTGATGATGACTTCCTTGCGGATCTGTTTCTCCGGCTGAACGAGCCGCCTGACTCGCTCGACGACCTTTTGCGCGGCGGCCTTGATGGTCTCGATGAGACCCCTCGGTTTTTCAACGGGCTTGCCCAGAACGGGCTCGCGCTCCTCGTCTTTGGGTTCCCGGTAGGTGCGGTCCCTGCGGCCTTCGCCGGATTTTTGGACGGGGTGTTCCGCGTCCGCAGGGTTCTCGTGGGAGATGCCGTGGGCGGCATTCTCGGCGCGGACAATATCGGCTTCGTGCCGGCGCTTGTCATAGACGGCCTCGTCGCCGCCCTGACCGGAAACGGCCTCGGTGCGCGCCTCCGTGGCGGCAGAGCGGTTGTCGGGTTGTGGTTGGTGCATGCCGCCTTTTGGACGGAAGCGTTGACCGCCGCGCCGGCGGCGTGAGAATTTCGGGTCGCTCATAAATGTGTGTTGGTTAAATCGCTTTCTGGTGGAGATGGATGTTCTGGAGCAGGCCTGCGGCGATCAACGAGCAGATGACTGAGGATCCCCCGTAACTCAACAGGGGCAGAGGCACGCCGGTGACAGGCATCAGGCGGATGTTCATTCCGATGTTCACAAAGACGTGGCTGAATAGCAGGGTTACCACGCCGACTGCCAGCAATTTCCCCAAGCGATCTCGCGCTTGGCTGGCGATACGGATGCCCACGAAGAGGACGCTGGCGTACAGCGCCAGCACGACGAAGCTGCCCACGAACCCACTTTCCTCCGCGATCACGGAGAAGATGAAGTCGTTGTGAGCCACACCGCGGGGCAGGTATCCGAGGGCATTTTGGGTCCCCTGCCGCCATCCTTTGCCCGTCAGCCCACCTGAGCCGACGGAAATCATTGCCTGTTCGACATTGTACGAATCGCGCCGCTGATCGGACAAGGCGCGCGCGCGCTCAGTCGCGGTCGCATTGGCAGCCGCGTAATTGATCCCGAAATAAACGAGCAGCCGGCGCTTCTGGTAATCCTCGAGTTTGATTACCTGCCATTTCGGCGGGGCGAAAAGGACGCTGACGACGAGCAGCAGCGCGAACACCATGCCGCCGCCGAGCAGGCGCTTGAGGAACTGCGACGGCACGCCGCCCACGTAAAGCATCGCCAACCCCGGCGGCACAATCATCAACGCCGAGCCGAGATCCGGCTCCTTCAACACCATGATGAATGGCAGCGCCAGCAGGCCGAAGGCCTTGAGCAACGTGCGCGGTTGGCGGAGTTCTTCCTGCGGTCGGCTGAGGAACTGGGCCATCGCGAGGATCACCGCGATCTTGGCGAATTCCGACGGCTGAAGTTGGAAGAGGCCGAGATCAATCCAGCGCCGCGCACCGTAACGCATCGCGCCGATGCCCGGAATCAGCACGGCCAACAGCAGAAGGATGGTTGCCCAATAGAAGACCAGCGACCAGCGCGCGAGCGTGCGGTAATCCTTCAGACAGACGAGCACCGCGCCGACGATCCCGATACCGTACCAGATGATCTGCCGGAAATGGAGCTGCTTGTGCCACGCGATCAGCGCGCTCGCCTCGTGCGCCGCCCGCGCGCTGTAGATGAACGCGACACCCCACGCCATCAGCGCCAGAAGCGCGAAGATCAGTAGGCCATCCGGCCGCAGCCTGCGTTGGTGGGATGTGAGCGTGGCGTCGAACATGTCTCAGCGGTTCGGATTCACTTGAGTGACAGATGGAGCCGTGCGGCTCCGTTCCAATTGCTGGATCGCGCGATAAATTTTCTGCGCGACCGGCGCGCAGGTGAGGCCGCCGGAGCCGCCGCTCTCGACCATCACCACCACGACGTACTTCGGCTGTTCGTACGGCGCGAAGGAGACGAACCACGTGATCTTGTCCACCGTGCGCCCGCCGCGCTGCAACTCAGCGGTGCCGGTCTTGCCGCCGATCTTCAGACCGGGCACGGCCGCGCGCCGGCCGGTGCCCTCGGCGTCCTCCACATCGGCCAGCATCGCGTCGCGGATGATGTCGAGGTTCTTCGGGTTCACGTTCAACTCGCCGCGCAGACGGGCGGCGGGGAATTGTTCAACCGGATTCACGGCGTCGTTCTCCGGCGACTCGATGCGGTCCACCAGTCGCGGCCACCAGACTTTGCCACCGTTGATGATGGCGCTGGTCATCACGGCCATCTGAAGCGGTGTGACGGTGATGGGGCCTTGGCCGATGGAGAGGTTGGCCGTGTCGCCCGGCGCCCAGCCTTCGCGCACTCTGGCGCGAGTGGGGAACTCCCCGGCGACTTCCTGGCCGGGAAGCAGGCCGGTGCTTTGGCCGAGGAAGAAGCGCTCGCCCATCTCGGTCAGCCGCTCGGGCCCGGTCTGCAGCGCGTGGTAGATGAAGTAGGTATTGCTCGAATGAATGAAAGCGCGGCGGAAGTTGTAATTGCCCGGCGCGGCCGTGTCTTTGATCATGCGCCGGCCGAGTTGAAAGTAGCCGGGGTTCGACAAGATCTCGGCAGGATTCAATCCACCGGCCTCCAACGCGGCGAGGCTGGTGATGATCTTGAAAATCGAGCCGGGCGGATAACGTTCCTGCGTGGCGCGCAGGATGAGCGGACGAAGCTCCGGATTGTTGAGCCGCTCCCACGCTTCCGATTCGAGCCGCGGAACGAAGTTCGCGGGATTGAACGTCGGCGCGGAAGCGAGCGCGAGGATGTCGCCGTTGTTCGGGTCCATCACCACCACGGCCCCCTCCACGTCCGGCCGCACGGTGGCGAGCGCCTGTTCGGCGGCACGCTGGATGGCGAGATCGAGCGTCAGCACCACGTTGTGCCCAGCCTCGGCCGCCGTGCTCATGTGCTCGGATTGGCGGTAGCCGAGATTGTTCACCAGCACCGTCCGCGTGCCGGCGCGTCCGCGCAGATGACGATCGAACAACCCCTCAATGCCGATGCGGCCGACGAAGTCCGGTAGGCGATAGTTGTAGTAGGATTCTTCGTCCTCGGATGAACTGTCATCGCGTTTGAGATAGCCGATCAAGTGCGAGGCCGCCGCCTGCGGATAAGTGCGCGCGGAAGCGACGGCGACATCGAGGCCGGGCACTTGGCCGCCGCGTTCCATGAAGATCGCGACCTGCGCGGGCGTGAGGTTCACCACGGGCAGCGGCAGCGCGAGCTTGTTGGTGTAATGCCACTGCAGCTGCGCCTCGGTGAGCGTCATCGGCACCGGCAGACGGAGCTGCAGCACGAGGTTGCTCACGGTGTGGAAGCGAACCTGTTTCTCCAACGCGCTGATTTCCGCGCGAGTCAGTTTCCGCGTCGGCCGGCGCCGCCGGTATTCCTGTTGGAAATGCGGCCGCAACTCGTCGAGATAAGCGTTCACCTGATACACGGGCCGATCAAGTGCGAGCGGTTGGCGATAGCGATCAGTGATTTGGCCGCGCACAGCCGGCACGCGCAGCGTGCGCAGCGATTGGTTTTGTTGCGCTTCGAGATGGCGTTTGCCCGAGACAATCTGCACGTACCACAAACCCGCCAGCAGCACGGCCAGGCCCGCGATCAACAGCAGCGCGATGAAGCGCAGTGGCGGATCTTGGCGGCCGATTTGTGGGAAGGACATCATCGGTCAGCGGCGGATTTGGTTGCGACGGAGCGAGCGCGCATTGGGTGCGGCGACGGGGTGAAGGAAGGTTTGTTCCAGCCAATCGACCAGGCGGAAGTAGAGCGGCACCAGCAGGCCGCTGCCCACAGCCATCACGGCCAGTTGCCATGGGAAAAACCAACCGACGAGCGGCTCGCGGCCGAGCGTGAAAAGCTGGAGCAACATGAGCAACGGCACCGCCGCGCCGGCGATGGCCCCGACCATGAAGCGCGCATAGAATTGATCGCCGACGATGATTTGCCGGTTGGAATACACGACCGCGCCGACGGCGGCGAGCGGCAGCAGGCTGAGCCCGAGCGGATCGGCGGAGAGCGCGTCGCGCCAGAGCGAACCGAGGAGAATCACGGCCAGCAGGGCGGGGAAGTCGGAGCGCAGTGCGGCGAAGATGACGAGGGCCGGCAGTGTGGCGATCTGCGCGCCGATGAGCGCGCGCGGCCACGCGAGCACGCTTTCCACATAGAGGCTCAAGAGGGCGATGAACGGCAGTGCGATGAGATGGGAACGCTTCATGGCGCGATCACCCACACTTCCTCCAACCGACTGGTGTTGACCATGAGTCGCACGCGCGCGGTGGTGTGCAGGTCGCCGTCGGAGGGTTGAAATTCCGTGACGATGCCGACGGGAATGCCTTTTGGGAAGACGCCGCCGAGACCGCTGGTGACGAGGTTGTGGCCGGCCTTCACGGTGCTGTTCGCCGGAAGATAAACGAGGTCGGTCATCATCGGATCGTTGGCGGTGGCGGCGCCGGGGACGACGATGCCTTGCTCGCGCGTTTCCTGGACGAGAACGGCGACGCGACAGGCGGGGTCGCCGACGAGCGCAATCTGTGAGTGGGTGTAGTCGGCGCGTTGAACGCGGCCGACGAGACCTTCGGCGACGAGCACGGGAGCGTCGTTGGTGATGCCGTGGCGTGTGCCGAGATCAATCTGGAGTGTGCGCCACCAGTTGGCGGGGTCACGGCTGGTCACGCGGGCGTGTCGGAGTTTCCAAGGCGTCCGCTGCTGCCACAGGAGTTGCTGGCGGAGGCGGGCGTTTTCCCGCGCGGCTTCCTGGAGTTGGAATGTCTGGAGACGAAGTTGTTGGTTGGTACGCTGGAGTTGATTGAGTTCCTGAAGAAGAACGGCACGTGGCGCACCGGCGTCCACGGCCTTTTGACCGAGAGCTTGGCTGGCGGAGGAGAGGCCGAAGAGGGGTAGGAAGAAGCCGCCCAAGGCGAGTTTGAGGCGCGAGGAAGCGACTTGGGGCAGGTTCAGAAGAACAAGCGCCAGTAGCGCAATCAGTCCCAAGGCAAGGTAATGTTGCCTTCTAAACATCTCTTCACCCGTGTGGGGCGAAGGCACCGTGGGGGATCAAGATCCCGAACTGGAGGAAGTGACGCGCCGGAGGAATTCCATCTCTTGAAGCACTCGGCCGGTCCCTTCGGCCACGGCGCTGAGGGGGTCCTCGGCGATGTGGACAGGGAGACCGGTTTCTTTCGAGACGAGCTTGTCGATGCCGCGCAGCAATGCGCCGCCGCCGGCCATCACGATTCCTCGGTCGACGAGGTCGCCGGAGAGTTCGGGTGGGCAGCGTTCGAGCGTGAGGCGGACGGCTTCCAGAATGCTGGAGAGCGGATCCTTGAGGGCCTCGCGAATTTCCTCTGAACGGATGGTGAGGGTTTTAGGCAGACCTGCAGCGAGGTCGCGACCCTTCACATCCATAGTAACTTCCTTGTCCATCGGGAATGCAGACCCGATGCGCATCTTGATCTCTTCGGCGGTGCGTTCGCCAATCATTAGGTTATGCGCGCGTTTCATGTAGGCGACGATCGTATCGTCGAATTCATCCCCGCCCACGCGCAGGCTATGGGAGAAGACGATGCCCGCGAGCGAAATGACCGCGATCTCGCAGGTGCCGCCTCCAATATCCACAATCATGTTTCCAGCCGGTTCCACCACGGGCAGGCCGACGCCGATGGCCGAAGCCATCGGTTGTTCAATCAAGTACACCTCGCGAGCGCCCGCGTGCGTCACTGAATCTTTCACGGCGCGCCGCTCCACTTCGGTGATTCCGGAGGGGACGGCAACGACGACGCGCGGGGCGATGAGTTTGCGGTGGTGAACCTTCTGGATGAAGTAGCGCAACATCGCCTCGGTGATCTCGAAGTCGGCGATGACGCCGGCCTTCATCGGGCGGATGGCCTGAATATTCCCCGGCGTGCGGCCAAGCATCCGCTTGGCTTCAGTCCCCACGGCGAGCACCTGATTGGTGCCGATCTGGACGGCGACGACGGAGGGTTCCCGCAGCACGATGCCCTGATCGCGGACGTAGACGAGGGAATTCGCCGTACCGAGATCAATGCCAATGTCGTTGGAGAAAAGGCCTTTAAGTTGCGCTAGCATGAGTTGAGGCAAACAACGGTGGCAACCTTACGGGGCGGGCCTCCGCGGGGTCAAGGTTTATTCCAAACCGGCAGGTCCGTCATCATTGAGTTTGACACCGGGCCATTTCTTCTGAAAATTATCGCCCTCTTTGTGCCAGAGTAGCTCAGGGGTAGAGCAGAGGACTCATAAGCCTTTGGTCGCAGGTTCAATTCCTGCCTCTGGCACCACTTTTCCCGGCGGCGGGGCGGATGGTGAATGGTTTTTGGAAAAACACTTTACACTGTGTTTGCCTTCCCCTACTCTTGCCCCCCTTATTGAAGAAAGATATGGAAGCTAAAGCGAAGACTAAGACGATTCAGATCCACCGCCTGCACGACAAAGACACGGGCTCGGCGGACGTTCAGATTGGACTGCTCACTGAGCGGATCAACCACCTGACGGGCCATCTGCAGACAAACAAGAAGGACCACAGCTCCCGCCGTGGTTTGCTGATTATGGTCAGCCAGCGCCGCCGCCTGCTCGACTACCTTCACACCACCGAAGCGGATCGCTACACCGCGATCACCAAAAAGCTCAAGCTCCGCAGGTAATCTTCGGACGCGTTCGCCCCTGCGGCGGCGCGTCCACACTTAATTGCCGGAACGTGGTCGGCCCTTTTTCAAGTCGGCCGGGTTCCTGTCCAAACCAAACCGAAACCAAAAGCCCGCATCATCCGGGGTGATTTCATTCAGCGTCCGCACCGCGGGCGTTCACTGAAGTTCCTCCGGCGAGTGGGCTAGAAAGAAAAAGCAAATGGCATACAAAGCCACCGCCCAGATTGGGGCCCAACAAATCCACATCGAAACCGGCAAGCTCGCTAAGCAAGCTGATGGTGCCGTCACCATCCAACTCGGCGAGACCATCATCGTCGTCGCCGCCGTTGCCGCCATCAAGGCCAAGGAAGGACAAGACTTCTTCCCGCTGACCGTCGACTACCGCGAGAAGGCCGCTGCTGCGGGCCGTTTCCCCGGCGGTTATTTCAAGCGCGAAGGCCGGCCGACTGAGAAAGAAATCCTCACCTGCCGCCTCACCGACCGCCCCATTCGCCCGCTCTTCCCGAAGGGCTGGTACAATGAGGTGCAGGTGCAGACCGTGCTGCTCAGCGCGGACGGTGAGAACGACCCTGATATTCTCTCCATCATCGGTGCTTCCGCTTCGCTGACCGTCAGCGACATCCCGTGGGCCGGTCCGCTCGGCGCGGTGCGCGTCGGTCGTATCGGTGGCGAGTTCATCGCCAACCCCACGCACGCCCAGCGCGCTGAGAGTGACCTCGACCTCGTCTATGTCGGTAACGAGAAGGACGTGGTGATGTACGAAGGTGCCGCGAAGGAAATCACCGAGACGGACTTCATTGCCGCGCTCGCGTTCGCTCAGGAATGCTGCTTGCCGATCATCGCCGCGCAGAAGGAACTCGCCGCCAAGGCTGGCAAGAAGAAGCGCGAGATCACGCTCAACATCGTCTCGGACGAAATCCTCAATGAGGCCAAGCGTCTCGCCGGTGACCGCGTGGTTCCCGCGTTGCTCATCCCGGGCAAGCTCGCTCGCGAAGCCGCCTGCAGAGCCATCAAGAACGAAGTCGGCGCGAAGCTCGTCGAGAAATTCGGCGCGGACAAGGTGAGCGGTTTCACCATCAACCAAGCCTTCTACTACATCGAGAAGGAAGGTGTGCGCAGTCTGATCCTCGATTCCGGCAAGCGCCTCGACGGCCGCGGCTTCGATGACATCCGCGCCATCTCCGGCGAAGTCAGCGTCCTACCGCGCACGCACGGTTCGGCCATCTTCACTCGCGGCGAGACGCAGGCGCTGAGCCTTGTCACTCTCGGCACGAGCGATGACGCGCAGGACTTCGACTCCTACACCGGTGGTGTGACGACCAAGAAGTTTATCCTTCACTACAACTTCCCGAACTTCTCCGTCGGCGAGACCGGCCGCATCAGCGGTCCCGGCCGCCGCGAGATTGGTCACGGCGCACTCGCCGAGCGTTCCATTGAGCCGATGATTCCGCTCAAGGAATATCCCTACGCCGTGCGCATCACCAGCGAGATCATGGAGTCCAACGGCTCCACCTCGATGGCCAGCGTTTGCGGTGGCACGCTCGCGTTGATGGATGCCGGCGTCCCGCTCATCCGTCCCGTTGCCGGCATCAGCGTCGGCATCTGCACCGACCACGACGCTCACGACGCCATCACGCGCTACAAGCTCCTCAGCGACATCATCGGCGCGGAAGACGGCTTCTGCGACATGGATTGCAAAATCGCCGGCACCGAGAAGGGCATCACCGGTTTCCAGCTCGACCTAAAACTACGCGGCCTGCCGCACAAGATCATGACCGAGACCCTCGAGAAGGCCCGCATCGCGCGCCTTTTCATCCTCGGTGAGATGGCCAAGGTCATCGCCGAACCGCGCAAGGAACTGAGCAAGTACGCCCCGCGCATCGTCACCCTCAAGATCAACCCCGAGAAAATCGGCGCGATCATCGGGCCCGGCGGCAAGAACATCAAACGCCTCGTCGAAGAGTCCGGTTGCGAAATCAACATCGAAGACGACGGCTCCGTGCACATCTACTCCGTCTCCGCCGAAGGCATCCAGATCGCCCGCGAGGCAATCGAGGGGATGACCGCCGAGGCCGAGATCGGCAAGATCTACCGCGGCAAGGTCGTCACGATCAAAGAATTCGGCGCCTTCGTCGAGTTCCTGCCGGGCAAGGACGGCCTCGTGCACATCTCCGAGTTGGCCAACTTCCGCGTCAAGCAGGTCGAGGACATCGTCAAGATGGGCGACGAGATCGCCGTGAAATGCCTCGGCGTGGACGAGAAGGGCCGCGTGAAACTCTCCCGCCGTGCCGCGATGGCCGACCGCGATGTGGAACACGGTGGCGAGCCGCAAGGCGACCAACCCCATCCTGACGGCGGCGAAGGCCAGCCCCACGCTGATGGCAGCGAAGGCCAGCCCCGTGCTGAACAAGGCGAGCGCCCCGAGCGCCCGGAACACCGCGAGCGCGGTGGTGGTGGTGATCGGGGTGGTCGCGGTGGCGATCGTGGCGGCCGTGGCGGTCGTCGCTGATCCATCCACTCCGACGCTTTGAGAGCGTCGCTGCAAAATTCAAGGCGGGCCGGATTTCCGGTCCGCCTTTTTGCTTCCTTGCGTCGCGCTCTCCGCTTCGTTTTAATCCCCGCGTGGTGCAACAACAGACTCTCGCCAAACCTGTCAGCTTTTCCGGCATCGGCCTGCACAGCGGCAACAAGGTCTCGATGACTTTCCTGCCCGCCCCAGTGAACACCGGCATCCGCTTCCGCCGCGTGGATCTCGATGGCAAGCCGGAGGTCGAGGCGCGTGTCGAGTATGTCACCGAGACCAACCGTTCCACCACGCTCTCCAAAGGCAGCGTGAAGATTCACACGGTCGAGCACGTGCTCGCCAACTTCACCGGCTGGGGCGTGGATAACGCCATCGTCGAGCTGGACGCCAACGAGCCGCCCATCGCCGACGGCAGCGCGCGCGAGTATTGCCGCATGGTCGAATCGGTCGGCGTCGTGGCGCAAACCGAGCGACGCGAACCGTACCGTCTGGCCGCGCCTGTCGAGCTGCAGGTCGGCGAGACCTACATGGCGGCTTTTCCGCACGATGGTTTCAAAATCACTTGCACGAGCAGCGACAAGCACGGCCATCACACGCAGTATTTCACCGTCGAGCTGGATCTGAAAACTTGGGAGAAAGAGATCGCTCACGCCCGCACCTTTTGCTTTTTCGAGGAACTCGAGTTCCTCATCAAGAACGGCCTCATCAAGGGCGGCAGCCTCGAGAACGCCGTCATCATCCGCGACGACGCGGTGTTGACGAACGAGCCGCTGCGTTATCCGGAAGAGTTCGTCCGCCACAAGATGCTCGATATCGTCGGCGACCTCTCGCTGGTCGGTCGGCCGCTCGGCGTGCACATCGTCGCTTTCAAGCCGAGCCACGCAGCGAACTGCGAGTTGGCCCGGCAGATCGCCGCGCAGATGCGCAGGCCGCTCGTCGCCGCGCAAACCTTCGCGCCGCCTCCGGAACAATCCACGGTTGCCGTCGAATCCAAGACGGTCGAGGCGATCGTGAAGGACGGCGCCACGCTCGACGTGATGCAGGTAATGAAAATCCTACCGCATCGCCCGCCGTTCCTGATGGTGGACAAGGTGACGCGCATCGAAGGAAACAAGATTGTCGCCGTGAAAAACGTGACGATGGGCGAGCCGTATTTCGCCGGCCATTTCCCCGGCCACCCGATCATGCCCGGCGTATTGCAGCTCGAAGCCATCGCGCAAGTCGCAGGAATCCTGATGATGCGCCAGGCCGAGAACGCGGGGAAGATCGCTTACTTCATGGCCGCGGAAGAGGTGAAATGGCGCAAGCCCGTCCGCCCCGGCGATACGCTGGTGATCCACGTGGAGTTGACCAAAGCCCGCGGCAAGATCGGCAAGGCCAAAGGCGTCTGCTCCGTGGACGGCGAGCCGGTGAGCGAAGCCGAAGTGACTTTCATGCTCATCGACGGTTGAAAGTTTCGAATGGTGAATTTCGAATCGCGTGTGGCTGGGTGCTATGAACGACCTGAAAAACCGCATGAAGCAGTTCCCCGTGGACACATTGCGCTTCTGCACAAAAATTCCGAAAGGGATGGAGTTTCAAATCATCCGTGGACAACTTATGCGTCCGGGCAGTTCCGTCGGAGCGAACTATCGCGCAGCGTGCCGCTCTAAATCGCTGTCTGATTTCATCAACAAGCTCTCGATTGTTGAAGAAGAGGCGGACGAGTCAGCGTTCTGGCTTGAAATCTTACATGAGTCAGGCATGACTAAATCCAGCGAGCGGACGCGTCTCGAGGGGGAGGCGAATCAACTCGTCGCCATCATGGTCTCCTCGAAGAAAACCGCCCGCGCTTCCGAAATCAAGCGGCCCATCTCACGCGCGCTATTCGAAACTCGCAACTCGTAATTCTCATGATTCATCCCACCGCCGTCATCCATCCAAAGGCGCAGATCGCTTCCGGCTGCGAGGTCGGCCCCTACTGCGTCATTGGCGAGCACGTCACGATTGGTGAGGGCAGCAAACTCCACTCGCACGTCGTCATCGACGGCCACACCACGCTCGGCAAGCGCAACGAAATCTTCCCCTTCGCCAGCATCGGGCTGAAGTCGCAGGACTTGAAATCGAAGGGCGGCATCACGCGCACAATCATCGGCGACGACAACACGTTTCGCGAATACGTCACCATCCACAGCGCCACGAACGACGGCGATGCGACCACCGTCGGCTCGCGCAACCACATCCTCGCCTACTGCCACATCGCGCATGATTGCCGTGTCGGCAGCCACATCATCATGTCGAACGTCGGCACGCTGGCGGGCCACGTGACGGTCGAGGACCACGCCATCGTCGGCGGTCTCGCGGCGGTGCACCAGTTCTGCCGCATCGGCACGATGGCCATCATCGGCGGTTGCTCGAAGGTCGTGCAGGACGTGCCGCCCTTCATGCTCGCCGACGGCAACCCCGCCGAGACGCGCACCGTCAACAAGGTTGGTCTGGAACGCAACGGCGTCAGCGCAGAAGCACAGGAGGCATTGAAGAAATGTTACAAGCTTCTCTTCCGCGAAGGGCTGACCATTGCGAACGCTCTCACGAGGATTGAGAGTGAAGCGCCGCCATTGCCCGAGGTGCAGCACCTCGTCCAGTTCGTTCGCAGCAGCGAACGCGGCATCAGCAAGTAGAAACATCGAAATCGGATGCAGGGTTCTCCAAGCCCGAAAGTCGAACGCCGATAGGTGCGCGTACGTCCCGTTGTCCGTCATCCAAACCGGTTCCTTTTGCCGTTGATACTCGCTTCTGCCGACCTTTGTCTGCCGGGAGACTGACCCCAGTGGCGCGGGCCGCAGCGGTCGGGTCACTCCGCTCCCGTCACCTTCCGAGTTTGAGATGAATCTCTTTCCCTTTCGGATGCGGTTCGGCGGCGACGAGGCTGAGCGCGCCATTGGCCGACTTCTGCAAGCGCAGGGGGTTGCCCTCGAAGGCATCGCGATAGGTTGCGGCGCGGGCTTCATCGAGTTGTGCGCCATGCTCGAGGGCGGCGTCCAGCATGGTGCGCAGCGTGGCGACAACGAATCCCTTGTCATAGCAACGAGCGCTGACGGGCATGACCATTTTCACCAGTGTGAATTTGCTCTGTTGAATCTCTTTGTCGATGGCATCGAGCTCGGCCTTGCCTTCCTTCCAGGGTTTGCCAAAGGCTGCCAAGGCGCGCGGGAAAAGCTCCCGATTGGCGGCAATCTCCTGGCGGAGAGTTTCCGGGACCATGAGCGCAGCAAATCTCTGCTTCTCCGCCGCAGCCCCTTTCGCATCATCGCCTGCCATGTTGAAAACCTCTTTCAGCCTTTCTGTCCGCTGGGGTTCCTTGAGTTGATTGATGCGTTCCATCCACTCGGTGAAGATTAGTTCGCCATGATAGCTCTCCTGAGAACTGTGCAGTGGCGGTAACGCCTTCAACTTCTCCGCGGGATCGTGACGCGTGGCTTCATCCCAGCCGAGGCAGTGCCGTGCGGTGGCATCTAACGCTGGTCTCGATGCCGGATTGCACGAGGAAGGAAATGAGGGTCTCACCAGCACCGGAGTGCCGCGCGATTCAGTTCTGACTGCGGTGTGACTCAATCCCGCGGCAATGCCCATCACGCCACTCAAGCCTGCGGGCACTGTGGAGTAGTTACACGCGACCGACGGTGCCGTCCTGTTTCAACGCCACCGTATGATACCCTCGGCCGCACTGGCCAGCGCGCGTCAACGGGGGTGATTTGAGTTGGAGCAATGCCATTCATCTTCCGCTGCGCTGATGGGGAATGCTATCCCAGATGCGAAATGTCGAGGTCGCCCCAGTGCTGTTTCAAATATTCCGCCACCAATCGGCGGTGACAGTGATGCGGCTTGTCCTCGCTGCAAAGCAGGCAGCCTTCGGCAACGATTTCCTTCGGGATCCGTTCTTCAATCTTCCGCTTCTCCATCAGGTCGAGAAACCGCTTTTCATAGGTGTCCCAGTCGCCCTTCAGCTTCTTGTATTCATCCAGCATCTCCTGAGTCGGGGCGAGGTCGGGCGTATGCACGTAATCCATGCCGCAGACTTCCTTGAGGAAAAACGCGAGGTCGTCCCGCTTCGCGAACCCGGCGAGTTGCGA